>JAFYWO010000038.1 GCA_017557925.1 Alphaproteobacteria bacterium
AACTCTCCTTTTTGAGGAGCAATCAACTCTTTATCCATCGTTTTTCCTTATTTTTATTTAAGTATGTATGGATACTAGCACAAAAAAAGTTCTATTTCAACAAAAAACAAAAAAAATAAAATATACGGTATTGACTATTAAGTAAATTTGTAATATAATCGTAAGTGATAAGTCGTTTTATGGTTATTATTAGATTGTGTTTCATAGTTGGTTTGGAGGTTTGTACTTCTTAGCTGGTTATGTTATGTATTCTGAGTAATCATTATTTATATAACTTGTCAACAAACCGAGTATTAACCCCTTAAAACATTGAACTATGGGAAACATTTTGGACGTCATTTTTGACGAAGCGCGTGATTTGGACTTTTATGCAGTTATGGATATCAAGGCTTTGCCAGAGGATATTGAACAGCATATAAGAAAAAATAAAAAACGAGAAAAAAAGCAAAAAGCGTAAGCTTTGCTATTTTTGTCGTTTACCGCTAAAAAGTTGCCTCCCCACAAAGGAGACAACTTTTTTTGTTTTAAATACATATATCCTTAAATATCCAAGTCTTCTGCAAATTTTGCACGCTCAATGATAAACTTAAATCGTTGCTCCGGATCTTTACCCATCAAACGTTCTACTTGACGTTTTGTTTCAAACGCTTCATCCCTTCCTTCTTCCGTATTGGCAGTTGGGATTGTTACTCGCAATAAAACACGATTTTTTTTATCCATTGTTGTTTCTTTTAACTGAACAGCACTCATCTCACCCAAACCTTTGAAACGACTAATATCAGGCTTTTGGTTTGCTTTGGCTTTAGATAAAATCTTGTCTTTTTCTTCATCATCTAAAGCATAATAGTTTTTACCGCCGAAAACTATTTTATACAATGGAGGGGTTGCTATAAATAAGTGACCGTTTTCTATCAACTTTGGCATATATTGATAAAAGAATGTCATTAGCAAAGATGTAATATGTGCGCCGTCTACGTCAGCATCGGTCATTATGATAATTTTTTCGTAACGCAAATTTTCTTCTTTATAGTTGTCTTTTGTGCCACACCCCAAAGCTTCTATCATATCCTTAATTTCTTGGTTTTGGGTTATTTTATCTATACTGGCACTTGCAACATTCAAGATTTTACCACGAAGCGGAAGTATTGCCTGTGTCATACGGTCACGACCTTGTTTGGCTGAACCACCCGCTGAATCTCCCTCTACAATAAATATTTCTGTATCTTCGGCAGCTGATTTTGAACAATCAGCCAGTTTTCCGGGAAGACGAAGCTTTTTGGTCGGAGATTTACGGTTTTGAACTTTTTCTTCTTTTCTCTTTTTACGGAGCTCTGCACGACTGACAACATAATCTATCAATGCTTGAGCATTTTCTTTATCTGATGACAACCAGTGGTCAAAAGAATCTTTTACGGCTTTTTCTACCAAATTTACAGCTTTGGTTGAGGTAAGTTTGTCTTTTGTTTGACCTTGAAACTGTGGATCACGAATAAAAACAGATAACATTATTGAGGCATCACTTAAAAAGTCTTCGCCTGTAACATTTGCAACTTTTTTGATGTTTGCCATATCAGCATATTCTTTTAAGCCTTTTAAAAGAGCTGTTCTAAAACCTTGCTCGTGAGTTCCTCCTTGTGGAGTTATTACGGTATTACAATATGAGTTACAAAAACCCTTTTCATCATCAGGCCAAGTTATTGCCCATTCTACTTTCCCCTCATCACCGGCTAGCTCAGCTTCACCTGAAAAAGCTGTTCTGTTTATGGTTAGACGAGTGCCTATTTGATAATTTAAGAAGTCTAACAGCCCGTTAGGAAAATTAAATTCTGTTGTTTCCGGAATATTATCCCCTTCTTTGATAAGCAAAGGAGAACATTTCCACATAATTTTAATACCCTTAAACAAAAATGCTTTAGAGCGTGCCATACGGTATATCTTTGCCGGAACAAATTTATTATCTGCTCCAAATATTTCTTCATCAGGTAAAAATGTTATACTTGTCCCACGGCGATTAGGCGCATTGCCTACCAACTCCAATGATGTTAGAGGACGTCCGCAAGAATATTCTTGACGATATAATTTTTTATCTCTAGCAACCTCTACTATAAGTTTTTTTGACAAAGCATTTACAACAGATGAACCTACACCGTGTAAACCTCCCGATACTTTATAAGCTCCTCCACCAAATTTACCTCCGGAATGAAGAGTTGTCAATATAACTTCAAGAGCTGATTTTCCGGGATATTTAGGGTGGTCATCAATAGGAATTCCTCGTCCGTTATCTGTTATGGTTACAGATAAATCTTCATTTAAGCAAATTTCAATACGGTTTGCGTGACCTGCAACCGCCTCATCCATTGAGTTATCTAAAATTTCTGCAACTAAGTGATGAAGGGCTTGTTCATCCGTTCCACCTATATACATACCGGGACGATGACGAACAGGCTCTAATCCTTCTAATACTTCAATATCACTTGCTGAATATGTTTCTTTTGTTGTTATGACAGAACTTTCAAATAAATCGCTCATTATTTCCTCTGAATTTTATATAATTTTTTAGGTTTTATATAGGATTTAAATGCTTAAAACAAGAAAAATATTCGGTTTATCAAACAAAAAACTTGCTTTATCATAAAAAATCTATATTCTATATTACAGTTAACATATATTTTTATAAACTAAATAATTTTTGTGTATGAGTAGAGGACCTTATTATGCTTATGTAGAACAGATTGAGTCCACTGACAAAGGACATAAAATCACTGTTTTGTTGAAGAGCACTTACAAAAGAAGCTCACTGGAATTTTCTGGCGAAATTGATTTTTCAAGCTTAAAAATTGGAGACAATATCTGCTATTATCAATCTTTACCTGACAGCCAGAACAACAATTCCGAAGAGAAAAAAAACAAAGTTGTTTTGATGTTCAAACATCAAAAAGAAGCTTCCAACCCTTTCAGATATACCTTCACAACTCCTATCGTGAAGGATTGGATTTATATTTACAAAGGCAAGAAGATTTTGGAACTTGAAAAGATACCTCGTATTATAGGTATGCTTGTGAATTTATCTGACTTCTACAGAGACAGACATGAATTGGTTGAAAAAGCCCTTGGTATTTTGGAAATAACCCAAGATATTGACACTTTGGATGCTTTATTTTCTATGAAACCGGATGTAATTCATGAATTGTTAGGCGATAAAGTATGTCTATACAGTGACGACGAGCTGAAAAAGTTACAACCCTACACCCGAAAAGGCATTATAGAAGATGCTTTTATTCCAGTTCAAATCGCCGACTTATTGGTCTCATTAAAATTAGCCAACGTAGATTTGCACAATCCACACAGGCGTGATTTACCGATGGTTATGGCGTTAGCTGTTATTCACGGAACTTCTTATGATTTAATACGAAGTTTTATTCAGAACTACAAACGCTATTAAGTTTAAGCTCTTTAATTAACGACACTTTGAAATATAAGTGTCGTTTCTTGTTATTAAACTTAAATAAAATACTTGCAATTTAAATAATTTAATAGTATAAGGGCAAGGCTTGGTAATGGTGCCAAGTATAATTTAACACACACGCAAGCACAAACGGCAGGCTTTATGTTATTAAGGCTAAACGTTCCGGTGTTTGGGAAGGTAAAAACTTTTCGTTTTTTCTTCATAAAACTTAAGGGCTTGCGGAGGTTTAACCGGAAAACAAAGGAAATATAAAATGAGTCTTCCAACTTTTACTTTACGTCAACTTGTTGAAGCTGGCGTACACTTCGGACACCACGCTCGTCGTTGGAATCCACAAATGGCTCCATATATCTATGGAAAAAAAGATAACGTTCATATCATTGACTTGCAAAAAACATACCCAATGCTTTATACAGCTTTGAATGTTGCTCGTGATGTTGCTGCTAAAGGCGGTAAAGTTCTTTTTGTTGCAACAAAGCGTCAAGCACAAGAAATTGTTAAAGAAAGCGCTGAAAGATGTGGACAATATTATGTTAACTATCGTTGGTTGGGCGGTATGCTTACTAACTGGAAGACAGTTAACAAATCAATCAACCGTCTCGTTAAATTAAACGACATGGAAGAAAAGAACGCATACGAAGGTTATACCAAAAAAGAAATGCAAAACATAAAAAAAGAACAAGGTAAACTTGCTCTTTCTTTGGATGGTATTAAAAACATGGGTGGTCAACCGGATTTGTTGTTTGTTATTGATACTCCAAAAGAATCTTTGGCTATTAAAGAAGCTAAGAAATTGGGTATTCCTGTAATTGGTATTACAGATACAAATGCTAACCCTTATGATGTTGATTATCCTGTTCCAGGAAATGATGATGCAATTAGAGCTATTCAGCTTTATTGTGATTTGATTTCTTCTGCTGTTTTAGATGGTATGCAAGCTGAAATCGCTGCTCACGGTGTTAAAGTTGAAAACGCTGTTTTGGAAGCAAAAAGCGGTGAAGCTTTCATAGAAAAGGCAGAAAACGCTTAATTCTTTTAAGTTTTATTGGGCGACGGCAAGTGTCGTCGCCTGTTTTTTCATTATTTGATTACACAAGGGGAACGATAATGGCTGAAATTACCGCTAGTATGGTAAAAAGTTTGAGAGAAACATCCGGTGCCGGTATGCTTGACTGCAAAAAAGCATTGGTTGAAACTAATGGCAACATAGAAGAAGCTATTGACTGGTTGCGTAAAAAAGGTTTGGCTTCTGCTGCTAAAAAAGCAAGTCGTATTGCTGCAGAAGGTTTGGTTTCTGTTTATGTTGAAGGAAATGAAGGTGCTGTTGTTGAAATTAACTCAGAAACAGACTTTGTTGCTAAAAACGATATTTTCCAAGAATATGTAGAAAATTCTTCTAAAGCTGCTTTAGATGTAAAAGGTGATGTTGAAGCTTTGAAGAATTTTGTATGCCCAGTATCTGGAAAAGATATGGGAACAATTTTAACAGATATGATTGCTAAAATCGGTGAAAATATGAATATCAGAAGAGCGGCATATTTATCTGTTGAAAATGGTGTTGTTGCTTCTTACATTCACAACGCTGCAAAAGCTAATTTGGGTAAAATTGGTGTATTAGTTGCTGTTGAAGGCAATGCTGATAAATCAAAAATGCAAGAACTAGGCAAACATATTGCTATGCACATTGCTGCTACTAACCCTATTTCTTTGAACATTGCAGAAGTTCCTGAAGAAGCAGTTGCTCGTGAAAAAGCTATTTTCTCTGAACAAGCTTTGGCAAGTGGAAAACCTCAAAACATTGTTGAGAAAATGGTTGAAGGTCGTATCCGTAAATATTATGAAGAAGTTGTTTTAGAAGAACAAAACTTCATTATGGATCCTGACA
>JAFYWO010000039.1 GCA_017557925.1 Alphaproteobacteria bacterium
TTTATCAAAGTTGCCAATATTATTACATTTAATAGCTTCTTCATATTACTCCCCCCTAATTCTCAAGTAACTCATCCAGTTCATCTTCACTCAAAGTGTGTTGTGCTAATTCTGCATTTGATTGTGCACCATTCATATACGACTTTAATTCTAAAATTCTTGTTAAGCGCTCTTGGCTTTTTATTGCCAAAGCATTATGAACAGCTATAATGTCGCTTAACTGATTTTCTATTTTTGTCGGATAAATTTCTTCAGCATTCTCATTTCTTATACTTTGGCGAACAGTTGCCCCTTTTGCAAATAAAATAGCCGCTTCATCTGCAACAACTGCATTAACTTCTTTTCTGATAATACTCAGTCTTTCCAAATCATTACCTACACCTTTAACGTATGTATAAGCCTCCAAAACATCTTTTTCTAAACTTTCTGATTTTTTATTTACTACATCACCCTCAGATAGTTCTTCTGCCCCTTCTATAGTTCTAACACCAGTGATTTCCGTAATTCTAACACCCAACGGGTCTTTTGATTTCATATCTGTTACAAGTTTTGTTAAAGCATCAACACCGCAATTTTTAGGATTGCTGAAACAATTAGCACCGGCTTTATACCCTTGAACAACTCTTTTTTCTATATCTGAAATCTTTTTCCTTATTGTTTGAATCTTTGTTTCAATCTCTTTTTTTACTTCTAAAGCAGATTGAACTGTTGCCATAATATCAATAATAGCATACGCCGGCTGAACAAAAATAAATACCGAAAGAAAAACAATTATGTAAAACTTCTTTTTCATATCTCACTCCTCTCTACTATTCTTTCGGAAAATAACTAAAATCAATGATTGGCAAATCTTTTAGTATTTTTGCTTGTAAATCAACTGCATCCGCATCTACAATGTTTAAGAGCTGTTGTGTTGCATAATAATTTACTTGAGCTCCTGCCCCATAATATTCTCTTGATGTTCCGGCCCCTTTTATTACCTCTTGCAATTTTACAATATTTAACTCATTGTCTTTTAATTCGCTAACGGGTTTATAATCTTTTGTTGTTTCATAATTATTGATAACAGATATTGTTAAATTTTCAAAAGCAGCATCATTGGCCACCATTTTTTGTTTTTCACGCCAAATTTTTTTTCCTTCTTCAATATCACCCTCCATAGCACTTTCTTCAGTTGTTCCCTTACCTGCACCTAAAGCATATTTATATATACATTTTTTTATATTTTCTTCTTTTTGTTTTTGAACATTTTTTTCTGACTCGGTGCTATCCATTGTAACATCTTCTGCATGCAAATTACAATGAGACTGAGATAACATCACATTTGGAAAAACTTTCTTATCATCATAAACACCACGTTTGTCATTAATAGCATCAGCAACATCTTGATTTCTTCCATTTACATTATCTATGTATAGAGTTACTTCATATTCAAATTGCTTTACCATATCTTTGGCTCTGCCTATAGCATCAACTCGTTTAATATTACTCCATAAACGAGGTGTCCATAACTCAATAGAAGATAACGCAGAAATTCCGCTGGCTTGATTATCTACATCACCTTTACTAATCATTTCTTTCAGCTTATAATACTCAGAATCCTCTGCTTTTCCGACTGTTCCTCTCCAGCTTTCGGAAAACTGCTTCATTTTACTGATATTAACAAGATTAGCTGCACTATAATCATGCGATATATGATTATAAACACCATTCCTTTGATATTTTTTGTATAAACTGTCATTAGGAGCATCCGGATAAAACTCTAATTCAGTTTTAGCTCTTGACACACAAGTCCGAAACCATCCGGAATTATCCTTTAGCTTTTCAATATCATCTTCTGTTTTCCCTTTGCACATAAACTCTTTTGAAATAAGAAAAGGTTTTCCCTTTGCTTTTGTGCTATACAATGATTTAGCTAAAACAATATCAGTTGTCATGTTATACGAAAAAGAAAACCTAACATTATTTTCATTTTGAGATAATTTTGGCTCTGTTTCTTCAGTATCATCCTCATCAGAATATTCTTTATCATTACTGAATGTGTCTAAAATATCTTCCTCAAATTTTTCTATTTGATCTACAATATCATCAGCCTGTTTCATAAATTGATCAATTAACCCACTATCAATAGATACATCCATTGATGATATGCTATCTTTGAAAATTTTTCCTTTTTGAGATAATTCTTCTTTGCTGATTTTTCCTGCAAAATAATCACTGATTGCCTTGCTGTAATCATCATAAGCTTTAGCTACTTTTTGAGCATATTCTTCGTTATACTTATCTTTAGCTTCATTTAATACATTATTTGCAGTTTCTTTTAATGTATCAACGCCTTGCTTAATTTCATCAGCTCTTTTATTTAACTCCTCTTTTTTATCATCTGTTAAATTTGGATTTGTATTAACGGCATCAACTAACATATCAACAGTGGAATTAGCATCATTTAAAGTAGTGTTTATATTATTTAAAGCCTCATCATATGTTTCTATTACTTGATTCTTTATAGTTTCACTTTCTTCTTTTGCACCGTCCAGTGCAGTCTGAGCATCTTCTTCACTGCCATTATTTTCTACAATTTCTTCAACGTTTTTAAGATATGAATCTGCTACATCTTCAAGGGCTTTAATACTTTCTTTTGCTATATTTTCTACCATTTTAATTGTTTCATTTATATCCGAAATAGCTTGTTTAACACTTGCAGTTACACTCTCAACAGCTTCTTTTATACTTGCAATTGTCTTTCTTAAATCAGACATAAAATCTCTCATAGATGATATTTGAGAACCTACTGCAGCTATTGTCTTTTCCATATTTTCAACTTGCGTTATCGCATTTGAAATTGTTGAAAGTCCATTGGTTATTGAACTAATAAATGATGCTATCTGAGTGAGATCTACGCATGGCCATATAAAGGCTTTTGCTGTGTGAGGCCCTAGCAAACCACAACAAATAGTAATAATAGCTACTATTTTTTTTGCTGTTGTTCCTTTTCTCATATCAGTCCCTCCCTAATAATCTATCTTCTTTTACATATACTTTTTTTACGAATTATATTTTTTATTTTCTTCTTCTATTTTCTTTATCTTCTTACCTAAATATCCTATTTCTTTTTGCAAAGAATTTATAGCAACTTTTACGCCGGTAACCATTTGTTTATCCGGCAAGATATTTATTGCATTAATATTTTCTTTTAATTTTGTTCCGCTTTTTATAAAATCTTCTTTTGTTTTATCACCCAAAATATATGATATTGCTACTTTTTTGTAATTATTGTAGCCATCTTCTATTCTATCTTTATACATTTTATTGTAGTTACCTTTTATTCCTTCAATAATACCTATAATGTTTATTGATAAATTTTCTTGTCTTTGTTTTAGTAATTCAATTTCTTTTTTTATACTTTCTTTTTCTTCTTCAGTTAAATTTTCAGCCTTATAAATCACAGAAACCATATTATCCATTATAGCATTATTTTTCTCAATATTTTGATGAATTGTATTTATGGAAACATCAAGAACGTCATTAAATTGTATACTGATAGCCTTGCTTTCTTCTAAAGCAAAATTTATTGTTTCATTTATCTTTTCAATTTGCGCTCTTTCCTCCTCTTTAGAAACTTCTTCTTCTTCCTCTTCTTCTATTAGTATACCTTCTTCTATATCTGTTTGAGGAGCTATTTTTATTGAAAGTCTTTCTCCTCTCGGCTCAGCTAGTCTGCCATTGTTATTTTCGCCAAGAATAATATCATTTGCAGATTCCGTTACACTATTTGCCAATTCTCCATTTGCATCCGCAACATCTCCGGCCAAATCTTCCATATTTTCTTCTATTTTATTGTTAGAAGCTAAATTCTCATTTACCACAGAGGTCGCATTGTCTACTGCTTTTGACACATCATCTACAAAATCGCTTATATCTTTTGCAAAGGATGATAGATTATTAACACCTTTTCCTATAGATTTTAAGGTTTCTTCAAGCTCTTTAATTTGTTCTTTTAAATTTTTCAACTGATCAACACCCGTTGAAACTTGGGAATACACCGGAATTATCTCTGTAAAATCAAAAACAGGCCAAAAAGCCTTTGCAGGCTTCATAAACAACAAACAAAAGCAGAGTGATACGACAATGCGCTTAAAAAATACCATAATACTCCTCCCTCTTAGAATAATATGCTTGTAGGATAATATCACTTTTTTTCAATTTTGTCAAGTCCTATCCTCCATAACCTTCCAAGTACTTTGTGACGAATCCGTCCTCTCCGTATTCTCTTACTAAACTTTCAACCAAAAGAACATTTTTTATACCGGAATTATATAATTTCAAAAGAGGACCTAATCCGCCAAGATTTACATCAAGTATTACAGACTCACCTTTTCCATCATCAGCATCTGGACGCTTTAATAAAATAGCATAAGGACAGTCTCTATATGTTTTTCCTTTAATAAAATCGTATTCGCTGGCTGTCAAACTCCATTTTTCATAAGATTCAGGAGTTGCTTGTGTATTTCTAAAGAATATCATTGTTTTACATTGACCACGAACAGCATCCCCCACCCCTAAAGTATCTACAATATTAGGTTGTTGGAATGCGCAAAGATATGCTTGGCGCTTTTTACGACCTTCTTGCAATCCTTTAATAAAGTTATCTCTAAACATCTCATGCTTTAACATTGGAGCTGTTTCGTCAATCATAATAAGTGCAGGATCACCCGTTTCTGTGCTTTCTGACTGAATACGATGCATAATATAACTAATCGAAGCAGCTGCCAAAACATCATCATCAAATATTTCAGTAAAATCAAATGCTACAAATCTATTATCTCTTAAATCCAAACTATCGTGTTCTGCATTAAAAA
>JAFYWO010000003.1 GCA_017557925.1 Alphaproteobacteria bacterium
TAGCAACCAATACAACTGCTACTAATGTAGCAAAAATTTTCTTATGCATAAAAATTGATATTGTGCCTCGCAACTACCACTTGGGTAACCGCTTGGCTTGTTTAACATTATTTAATTTATTCAAACAAAAAAATGTTAGAGCATAAAAAAGCATACTACATCAGTGTCTGGAGCAAAAGCAAAGACTAACCATCCATAATAACTTTATCTAATAATCTAACATTGAAAATATTTTTTCATAGCAAATGTAGCATATTTTATTATAAATTTCAATATCTTTTTTTGTCAAAATTGCCAAATAAATTTAAAAGTCAAAAATTTAATGAACTTTGTTATTTTTCCTTAAAAGTATATACAGAGCACCTTTTCCGCCCAAAGCCTCACTAGGATTTTTATATGCCAAAATAAGACTTCCTATATCTTCTTTCTCTAACCAAAGCGGAACAGACATTCTTAAAACCCCTCTTGAGGAAAACAATTCATTGTCATACCCTTTACCTGTGATAATCAATACGCATCTTTTTCCCTGATTATAAGCCGTACAAATAAAATCACATACTTTTTTGTATGCTGTTTTTTCTACAACACCGTGTAAATCAAGTGTTGCTTCTATTTCTATTTCTTCTTTTTTAAATTTCTTTTGCAGTCTGCCATCCATTTGTGTTAAATCATCTTTTTTAACACCTTTACCAAGTTTCAAAATATCAAAAACAACGGTTTCTACCTTATTTTTTTTGATTTCAACTTCTTTTTGAGTAATTTCTTCAATATATTTATTCTTATTTTTTAAAGGTTTAACTCCTTTTACAGCCTCTTCCCAACTATTATCAGTCATATATTTTTACTTTCGCATTTTTAGGTAATAACATATAGTATTTACCACTTGCATTCATACGTCCTGCATATTTTAAAGCTTCTTGACCGTGTCCCCAAAAATAATCCCCTCTTACTGCCCCTTTAATAGCACTACCAACATCCTCTGCCATTACAAGTTTATTTAATTTACCTTCAGGACTATTAGTTTCTACCCATAACATAACACCTAAAGGTATAAATTCTTTATCCACCGCCATACTACGCCCTTCATACAAAGGAATACCCATAGCACCAATAGGACCTTCTGCATCAACAATTTTATGAAAAATAAACCTATCATTTAACAACATATTTTTCTTTGCTACATTATCATTATCTTCCAACCATTCTCTAATCTTATCCATAGAAGCATCTTTAGGCTCAATTAACCCTTTTTCTAATAAAATAGAGCCGATTCCTCTAAATTTATGTCCGTTATTATCTTGATAACCAACCCTTATCTTTTTTCCACTCGGAAGATTTGCAACAGCCGCCCCTTGAATTTGCATCAAATAAATATCAACCAAATTATCTCCCCACAAAATAACAGGAGCATCTAATAGACCTTCATCTATTTCTTTTCTTGTATAATATTTAATAAGTTTTCCGTCTTTTACTCGTCCTAACAATCGTTGATTAGGTAAATTTTCATCAAAATCTCTTAAATTTACTTCTACCAAATCATAAGGTTTGCCATATATAGGATATTTATATTTTTTACTTTTTTTAAAGCTCGCTCTTATTTCTGCCTCATAATAAGAAGTAAATTTACCCTCAAATTCTCCATCATTCATAACCAAATAAGGCTTAAAATTATCTTCAATATATTCTTTTAAGTCATCCCTGTCTTTAAGACCTTTTATGGTTTTACAATGCTTTTTATATTCTTTTAAAGATACTTCAAATTTTTCACTCTTTAATTTATCGTCATTATTTTTTTCAATAACCGAGCAAACGCTGTTTATCGCTTTATCAAACAAAAATAAATCATCTTTTTTCCAATCTTCTAACTGAGAAAATTTACTTTCTTTAAGTTGAAAACCAGACATACTATCCTTTATTCCTTTATCCTCTCCGGAACAAGAAATAAGAAAACTGCAAATAAAAAATAAAAGTCCGTATTTTAGCATTTTTTAGTAGAACATAATAACCAGTTGTTAGTTTTTGGATTCAAATTTTTCTCAAAAGTCCACACATCTGAGATTGTTTGAACATAGTTTTCATCTCCCTCTATAACCTCTCCTTCGGCATTTTTTAAAAGATTAACTTGTTCGCTAACAAATTTAACCACAATATTAACCTTATTATCATCAACAAAATTAACCGATTCTACTTCTGTTTCAACAAAACCTATTAAATCTGTTTCAGATATAATACCATTATCTTTACGCTCTTTAATAATATTTTCAATTTTTTCAAACAATTCTTGATTTACTAACTTTTCTAATGTTTTAGAATCCCCTTTGCTAAAAGAAGTCAAAATCATCTGAAAAGCTCTTTGAGCTCCTTTTACAAATAGTTTTTTATCAAAATTAGGAATTTTTACCAACTCCCTATCAAGTGGCGACAACTTTTCCAAATCAACCTCTTTTTTATCTTCCTCAAAAGCGCTTTTAGCAATTTCTTTGTAAGCTTTTTCAAATTGCTCCTTAGAAACCATAATAACTTTTGTTTCTTCTGTATCCGCACCTAAAATACTCTTTAACTTACTAAAGATAACTACAACTAAAACCAATAAAAAAATAATATCTAAATATCCTGACATTTTACACCTCTTTCGTATTTATTATAAATATAGGATTAAATATCTTTATTATCAACTATTATATTTGACGTATAAAAATAAAACCTTATATTAAAAGAAAACAAACATTTTTAGAGAGGAAAAAATGACAACAACAGAAACACAAAATATCGTAGCAATCAATTCTCAATACATAAAAGATATGTCACTTGAAGTTCCTAATGCCCCTGAAATTTTTGAAAAATTATCAACTCAACCTCAAATAGCCGTAGAATTAAACATAGATGCAAAAAAATTAAAAGATAGCTATTATGAAGTAGTATTAAATTTACGCATAAATGCAGACATAAATAATGAAAAATTATTTATTTTTGAACTTGCTTACGGTTCTTCTTGCACAATAAAATTACCGGAAGAACAGATTGAACCCGTATTATTTATTGAAATTCCAAAAATGATATATCCGTTTGCACGTCAAATTGTTGCATCAAACCTTGCAGAAGCAAGTTTACCTCCTTTATTACTGGCTCCTGTTGATTTTGTAACCATTTATAAAAGCAAAAAAGAACAAATTGTAAAGCCAAACTAATGAGATTAGCACTTTTTCAACCTGATATTCCGCAAAATACCGGCACCCTACTAAGGCTTGGTGCTTGCTTAGATTTACCTATAGATATTATTGAACCTTGCGGTTTTATATTTAATGAAAAAAATCTAAAACGTGCCGGTATGGATTATCTTAATTTGGTTTCATACCGTCGTCATAATTCTTGGCAAGATTTTTTAGAATTTCGCCAAAACAACCCCAAAGAATACGGTCGTATTATTCTAATGACGACAAAAGCATCTATACCATATACAGACTTTAAATTTGAACCTAATGATATTATCTTAATGGGTAGGGAGAGTGCAGGCGTTCCGGATTCTGTTCATAGTCTGGCAGATGCAAGGTTAATTATACCTATGAATCAAAATGCTCGCTCAATAAATGTAGCAATTTCTGCCGTAATGGTTATTGGAGAAGCATTAAAACAAACAAATTTATTTCCTAAATGATTGATTTTATTTTTTTTAAAAACTTTTTATTTTTTTTTAATTTTAGGTCTAGATTTGTTGTAAAAAATGTGATATAGTCATTTTGTTTTCTTAATTATACACATTTTAAATTTTAGGAGATTTCAACATGAAAAAAAATTCTGTTGTTAGCTTTAACTCGGGAGAATATGTTGTTTACCCAACTCATGGTGTTGGTAAAGTAACAAATATTGCAAAACAAACTATTGCAGGTAGTGAGTTAGAGCTTTTAGTTGTTAATTTTGATAAAGATAAAATGACTTTGCGTGTTCCTATGACAAAATTAAGTCAAGTAGGTTTGCGTAAAATCTCTGATGATTTAACAATGAAAGAAGCTATCGCCACATTAAAAGGTAAACCAAGAATCAAAAAAATAATGTGGTCAAGACGTGCGCAAGAATATGAAAATAAAATCAACTCAGGTAATCCTATTGCTGTAGCTGAGGTTATTCGTGATTTACATCGTAGTGAAAACCTTGCTGAACAATCTTACAGTGAACGCCAAATTTATGAACAAGCTATTGAGCGCTTAGCTAGTGAGGTTGCTGTATACGAAAATATTAGCATAGAAGATGCCAGCAAAAAATTATTAGATACTGTTTCCAGTAGAATATTGTAATATATTTTTTATTCACAATAATAAAAAGAGCCCGATAATTCAGAGGCTCTTTTTTAATTATAATATATTATCAAATTTTATTATTCATATTTTGCTTCAGCACCATTTTCATAAACGTCTTTTGCATCATCAAAATTATCCTTTAATACTCTACCTAATTTAGAAGCAGAATTAGCAGTATTAGAAGCTGTTTCTCCCACTCCATCTAAAAAATTAACTTGAATGTATTCAACTTGGTCTTCAAATGTAGCACCGGTTTGTAAATACCAAATACCTGATATAGCTGCCAAAACACAACCAATTGTAAAAATAGAATATATAAAATTCTTCATCTTTAAGTCCCCTTTTTAAAAATTCTTTTACTGGCAAAAATCGCCTTATCTCCTAATTCTTCCTCGATTCTGATAAGCTGATTATATTTAGCCACTCTATCAGTTCTAGATAAAGAACCAGTTTTTATTTGACCACAATTCGTTGCCACCGCAATATCCGCAATAGTCGTATCCTCTGTTTCACCTGATCTATGCGATAATATAGCATTATAATTATTACTAAAAGCTATGTCAACAGTATCTATTGCCTCTGTTAATGTCCCTATTTGATTAACTTTAATTAAAACTGCATTAGCAATATTTTTTTCAATACCTGTTTTTAATCTTTTAGGATTTGTAACAAATAAATCATCACCTACAATTTGTATTTTATTTCCCAACTCTTTAGTTAATAATTTCCACCCTTCCCAATCATCTTCAGCCATACCATCTTCTATAGAATATATAGGATATTCATTACAAATTTCTTTATAAAAATCCACTAATTCTTTTATAAAAAAAGACCTATTTTCTCCCGACATTGTATACTTACCACTACTAAAAAACTCAGATGAAGCAACATCTATTGCTATTACAACATCTTTTATAACATCATATCCGGCCTCTTTAATTGCACAAATTATCAAATCAAGAGCCTCTTTTGTTGATGAAATATTAGGCGCAAAACCTCCTTCATCACCTACATTTGTATTATATCCGTTATTTTTAAGTATTTTTTTAAGTGCATAAAAAATTTCCCCTCCCATACGAATAGATTCTTTTATAGATTCTGCCCCAACTGGCATTATCATAAACTCTTGAATATCCAACATATTATCAGCGTGTTTTCCACCATTTAAAATATTCATCATCGGCACAGGCAAAATCCTTGCATCATCCCCTCCCAAATATTTATATAATGGCATTTTTTTCTCGCAAGCCATAGCCTTAGCAACTCCCAAAGAAACAGCCAAAACAGCATTTGCACCAAGATTTGCTTTATTTTCACTACCATCTAAAAATAATAATTCATTATCAATAAACCTCTGTTCATCAGCATACTTACCAATAAGTTTTGGTTTTATTATTTTATTTATATTATCAATAGCTCTTAAAACACCTTTACCGAAAAATCTTTTATTGTTCTCATCTCTTAGTTCAATAGCCTCATGTATACCCTTAGATGCTCCCGAAGGAACACTTGCCCTACCAAACGCTCCACTTTCCAAAAAAACATCAGCCTCTACAGTAGGATTTCCCCTAGAATCAATAATTTCTCTAGCTTTTATATCAACAATCTTACTCATTACACCCTCCATAAAATAAAATTATCAATAAATTATGTATAATACTTAAAAAATCAAGCTTTCCTAAAAATAAAAACTTGTAAAAAAAATAAAAACAACTACAATACCCTTGATAACAACAAAACAACAAGGAATAAAAAATGTTTACAATGAAATGGCACTATCGTTTTATGGAACTTGCAAAACTTATTTCAACTTGGTCAAAAGATACATCTACAAAAACAGGAGCTGTTATCGTTGGACCTGATAAAGAAATAAGAGCCACAGGATATAACGGATTTGTCAGAGGTGTAGACGATGATGTTTTTGAACGTTTTGAGCGCCCTACAAAATATGATTTTTTTGAACATGCAGAACGTAATGCCGTATATAATGCTTGTCTTTGTGGCACACAAGTAAAAGGTTGTGTTTTATATGCAACACATTTTCCTTGTACTGATTGCACAAGAGCTATCATCCAATCAGGTATAAAACTTGTTGTTACAAACCCGCTTGTTATAGATAAAAACACCCCTCAAAATACTTGGAGAGATAAAATTACTTATTCCGAGCAAATGTTAAAAGAAGCAGGTGTTGAACTTTTGATACTACCGGAACAAAAATAAAAAATATTCCACACACTTTAAAACTCATATTTACATCTTATATTGCAACTACATTTAGCCAATACCTTATTTTGAGGAGAAATAAATGAAAGTTTTAATAACAGATGAACATTCTTTGTTCAGAGATGGACTATCATTACGCTTAAAAGAAATTAACGAGAATATTGTCATATTACAATCTTCCTCGCTTATTGATATGCAAAAAATACTCTCACACGAAACAGATACAGATTTAGTTATATTAGATATAGATTTAGCAGACATAAATACTGCTGAAATAATAAATAAAATAAAAACCATAACTCCAACAATAAAAATTGTAACAACATCAACATCTGAAGATACCAGAAACATCAAAAAAATATTATCACTTGGAGTAAAAGGTTATATACCTAAACGTCTTGATAGTAATATATTAAGTGGAGCATTAAAACTAATACTAGATGGTGGCACTTATATTCCACCTGCAATGTTAAACAATAATCCTAATTATAATAACTATGATACAACAAATTCTTTCAAAAAAAATCTGACAAACCGCCAATCACAAGTTCTTGATTTAATAGCTCAAGGAAAATCAAACAAACAAATAGCTTACGATATGGGTGTATCAGAAGCAACGGTAAAACTGCATATAAACGCCTTATTACGTTCACTAAAAGTAAATAATAGAACACAAGCAGTTATTACCGCTCAAAAATTAGGACTAATATAAAACTTAAAGATTATTTTACTTTTTTTAACCTAAAATATTCCAAATAACATTTGGAGATATAAAATGTTTTATGCTTTACTTGGATTTATTTTAGGTTGCTTTATACCATATACTGCAAGACGTTTTGCAAAATTTATGCCTGCAACGCTTGCTTATGCTTTATATAGAATTTTTAAGCCTAACAAAACTGTTTCTAAACAAAAAAAACAAAACAATTCTAAATACATAAAATTACGCAACCGTTATTTTATGCGCTCACTTGGCTGGGGTATAATAACATCATCAATATTGTTTCTAAATTATCTGTCATCAGCACCAAAAGATACCGCTTGGATTAGCTTTTTTATCGTTATATTGCTTATCTTAATGGAAATAGATAACAGAATAATGTATTTACCGGATATATTAACATCTCCATTATTAATAGGTGGTTTTGCATATTCTTCTTTTGCCGGTTTTATATTAGGAGATACTATAGAAGCAACAACAGCTAACAGCGCTCTTGGTGCTATATTCGGATATATGATACCGGTTGTATCATCATTAATAATGATAAAAAAGTATCCAAACAATTTAGGCGGAGGAGATATAAAAATTTTAGCAGGTATTGGTGCTTGGTTGGGTATATCTAATATACCTGTAGTAATACTTTTATCTTGTCTTGTATTTGCAATATCTTGCTTTATAAACAAACAAAAACAAGGAGCTTTTGGACCATCAATAGTAATATCTGCACTTATAATTTTATTCTTACAACAATAAAATCCCCTAATAAGGGGATTTCTCTTGTTTAAAAACCATACATCTATTCATTATTTCTAACAAATTGATGTATCTTCCAACCAATGCTTCATCATAATCATCTTTCTTTAATTCTTTTGCTACTTTACCGTAATAAATATCAAAAAGAAGTGAAATTTTATCTGAATCCACTCTATTAAAAAATGAATGACAAGCACCTATATCCAAATCTTTTTTTATTCCTACATTATTGATGCATTTCTCAAAATTACTAACTTCTAATTTCAAACAAAAATTTATAAATAAATCAAACACCTTTACAGATAATAAAAGTAATAAGAGAAAAATACCTTTTAAAATATAAAGAGGAATAATAAATAATAACTTTGGTTTTGCAATAATTATAAGCCCGAAAATGATTATTGCACTCCAAAAAAAACAATTAAAAACAAATCCTATAAAGGATTCTAAAAACAAAACAATATCCATACACAAAAATTATTAAAATTAAAGGTTACATACCATAAAAAAACAAATAAATCAAATAAAAAAATGGCAGATAATCTGCCATTCTAAAACAAAATTTTCATAAAATCTATTTTTTAACCTTAGGTCCAAAATCGTTAGCTTTATTATCACCACGAATAGCAAATAAGAAAACAACTGCCACAAAGCCTAAATAAGGAATTAAAGAAAGTAAAAACCAATATCCTGATAAATTTATATCATGTAAACGACGAACACTAATACCTACACTTGGAACTAAAATTCCTAAAAAATAAAGTGTAGATAAAATACTTAAAAAAGGTAAAATAAAAGCAATTAAAGAAATAGCTATTCCTATCAATATAGAATAAATAGCAAACATCCAATATTGACAACGAGAAACTCTACCATCAAATTTTACATATTCATTCTTTAAATAATTAATAAAACACTTGTTAAAACCTGTTATGAAGTTCTCTTTATTTACATTTTTAACTTTTTCAACTTCTTTTAATAAATCCTCAGCAATACCAAAAGCAATTTCTTTAACAGTATTAAAATCTTTCAATTCATTTATATTCATAACCAATCTCCCAAAACAACTACTATAAGTATAATTAGATAAATATTTAATCAATTCAAACAAAATTAAAAGATATATACAAAAAAGCCTTATTATTTCTAATAATTAAAATAAAAAATAATACTTATTTTAACATAAAAAAGACCCCACAATTAAGTGAGGTCTTTTTTTTAAAACTTAACTAACTAATTAGCAAGCTTCTTTACAGCAACAACCATTTTTTGCTGCATCAACAGCTTTTGGTTGACCTTTTTGCTTAACAGCAGCTTGTGCTGCAGCCAAACGTGCAACAGGTACACGGAATGGAGAACAAGATACATAATCTAATCCGCAAGAATTGAAAAATTCAATAGATGCAGGATCACCACCGTGTTCACCACAAACACCTAAGTGAATATCTGGATTTGTCATACGGCCTTGAACACAAGCACGTCTAACAAGTTTACCAACACCTTCCACATCAATAGAAGCAAATGGGTCAGCAACATAAACACCTTTAGCTCTGTATTCATCAAGAATAGCACCTGTATCATCACGGCTCATACCTAAAGTTGTTTGTGTTAAGTCGTTAGTACCAAAACCAAAGAAACCTGCAGATTCAGCAATATATTCAGCTTGTAAAGCAGCTCTTGGTAATTCAATCATAGTTCCAACAAGATATTCAATCTTTTGACCTTTTTCTGCAAATACTTTTTCTGCAGTAGTATCAATTACGTTCTTAACAATATCTAATTCTTTCTTAGAACCAATCAAAGGAACTTCAATTTCAGGAATTACTTTGATACCTTTAGAAGCACATTCTAAAGCAGCCTCCAAGATAGCACGAGCTTGCATTTCTGCAATTTCAGGATATGTAACAGCCAAACGACAACCACGATGACCCAACATTGGGTTTAATTCATGTAATTGTTCAGCGCGAGTTTTAACTTGTGCTAAAGTCATACCCATTTTATCAGCCAATTCTTGCATTTCAGCATCTGTGTGTGGTAAGAATTCATGCAATGGTGGGTCTAACAAACGAACAGTAACCGGTAAACCATCCATAATTGTAAACAAGTCAACAAAATCTTGTTTTTGGTATGGTAACAAGTTAGCTAAAGCTTTACGACGACCTTCTTCTGTAGAAGATAAAATCATAGCTCTCATATCTGCAATACGATTTACATCAAAGAACATATGTTCTGTTCTTGCCAAACCAATACCTTCAGCACCAAAGTTACGAGCTGTTTGAGCATCTTTTGGAGTTTCAGCGTTAGCACGAACTTTCATAGTTTTGATTTCATCAACCCAAGACATCAATTTACCGAAATTACCTGTCATTTCAACTTGAACAGTTGGAATTTTACCTTCAATAATTTGACCTTTAGCACCGTCTAAAGATACCCAATCACCTTCATTAATAACAACGCCTGATTTTGTAGACATAGTTTTAGCTTTGTAGTCAATAGTAATATCTGTAGAACCAGATACACAAGGAGTACCCATACCACGAGCAACCACAGCAGCGTGAGATGTCATACCACCACGAGCTGTAATCACACCTTGGGAAGCGTGCATACCGCCAATATCTTCAGGACTTGTTTCATTACGGATAAGAATAACTTTCTCACCTTTATTAGCCCATTCTTCAGCATCATCAGCATTAAATACAGCACGACCAACAGCAGCACCAGGAGATGCAGGAAGACCTGTAGCAATAACTTTCTTTTCAGCTTTAGGGTCTAACATTGGGTGTAATAATTGGTCTAATTGATCAGCGCCAACTCTCATAATAGCTTCTTCTTTTGTAAGCATACCTTCTTCATACATTTCAACAGCCATTCTTACAGCAGCAGCAGCAGTTCTTTTACCATTACGACATTGCAACATCCATAATTTACCGTGTTCAATAGTAAATTCCATATCTTGCATATCTTTGTAGTGATTTTCAAGGTTATTACGAACATTTACTAATTCTTGATATAAATGAGGCCACTTTTCTTCCAAAGAAGTTCCATCACCAATAGAAGCCATTGGTTGAGGAGTTCTGATACCAGCCACAACGTCTTCACCTTGAGCGTTAATTAAATATTCACCATAAATTTCCTTCTTACCTGTTGCAGGGTTACGAGTGAAGGCAACACCAGTACCTGATGTATCACCCATATTACCGAATACCATTGATTGGATATTAACTGCTGTACCCCAATCAGCTGGAATATCATTTAATCTTCTATAGTAGATAGCTCTTGGGTTATTCCAAGACTTAAATACTGCTTCAATAGCTAAGAATAATTGTTCACGTGGATTTTGAGGGAAATCCTTACCTAAATTTTCCTTATAGAATGCTTTATAAGTATTAACAACCTCAATTAAATCCTCATGAGTTAATTCATGGTCATATGTATAGCCCTTAGCTGACTTGATATTAGATAATACCTTTTCAAACTTTGGCTTTTCTAATCCCATAACTACATCTGAGAACATTTGAATAAATCTTCTATATGAGTCATATGCAAATCTAGGATTATTAGTCTTCTTAGCTAAGCCTTGAACTGATGTATCATTTAAACCTAAGTTTAAAATAGTATCCATCATACCTGGCATTGACGCTCTAGCACCACTTCTTACTGATACTAATAATGGATTAGAGTCATCACCAAATTTCTTATCTTGCTTAGTTTCTAATAAAGCTAATGCTTCATTAATTTGATCTATAATTTCTACTGTAATCTTTTCATTTGATTTGAAGTAGTCCATACATGCTTCAGTTGTAATAGTAAAACCAGGAGGTACTGGCATACCCAACAAGTTCATTTCTGCGAGGTTTGCGCCTTTACCACCGAGGAGGTTTCTCATCAATGCATTACCTTCAGCTTTACCGTCGCCAAACGTATAAACTCTTTTCATGAATTTGTAATAAATTTATATTAATAAAATTGGTTAGTACTATAATAAAATATCTATCACGCAAAATTAACAATTTATAATGACAAAAACAAAACCATTTGACATTTTTATTTTAACAATTCACTAATTTAATATACTATAAAAATATCGCAGCTAAAAATTAATCATCGAAAACCAAATAATGTGTCTTCATGAGCAATATTTCAAAAAAATCAGCGAAATTAGTGTAATTAAACGTGATATTTTGTAATTTTGCATCAATCATGTGGGTAGCATAGCGTGCCTACCCATATGAGACATATTTTGAAAGCGTTTTCAGCTTTATCCTTTGCGGAAAATTCGCCAAAATTTCAACATAGAAGGAGAAAGCAGTCAAGAAACGCTCATGCGTGCCTATATCCACCCCTTAGGCGTGGTGTTATATACATAGGTATGGCGTGTGGTAGGCTGTTTATTTCTTAGTGGGCGTTTGGCAATGCCTCTGCAAGATTAACTGGCAAAGTCCCACGTTTTCGCTTTTTATAAACCAACTCAATACAGTATTAATCGCCAAATTAGGGACACAGGAGGCACACTAAACATTCATCTATGAAAAATTTTTTACGCCTTCCGGCAAGGTGGACAAAAAGTAGGATAAAACCTTTGTAATACACTGAAATACATATCTTTGTGAAGAATATTATTGATATGGTAAAAAAAATGCTTTTTTTGTGGCTCAAATAAGGTCGTTAAAAACGGCATGAGAAGCCAA
>JAFYWO010000040.1 GCA_017557925.1 Alphaproteobacteria bacterium
CCTATGATTAGGATTAAAATCACCTCCACCAACTTTGAATTGTAATAAATCCTGAGTAAAAGATGGGTTTTTATTATAATCAACGGTATCATCAACAGTTATGGAATTATCAAAATCAGCTGCAACACCATTATCATAAAATTTTATTCCCCAATAATCAGCCAATTCTCCTAATTCTGAGGGAATAAAACTTCCGCCCATAGGCGAATAAAGCATAGAAGAATCATCAGCAACATCTAACAATAGTAAAATTTTGTTATGTTTCTTAATTTTATCAATAACGCTCTTATCTAAAGATAAAGGATGCACAATCATTAAGACATCAAAATTTTTATCCAAATCATTAGCATTATTTATAACACTAATATCATACAAATCTTCAATTTGATTTATTATTTCCCATTTTTTCATAGAAACATTTTCTATTCTCATATTACCAACAATAGGTAAAGATGATAATAGGCCTAATTTTTTCTTTTTATGATGAAGTTTGTAAATATTTGTAGTCAAATCTTGTTCCAAATACATCAACCTCTCCAAAGAAAAGAAAGGAATTACAGATCTGTTAATTAAACTATCTGAAAAGACAATACCGAACAAAGCGTTTTGGTTAATATCAATTAAAGGAATAGGTTGTAATCCGTCAGCCAAAGCTCTATCTTCGTATTTATCTAAAAACTTTGGATTATAAATTATATAATCAAATTTTCCGTTAGAATAAGACTTATATTGCTTTAGCATAAGTTTAACTTGGTCAAAAATTTGCCTCATATTCGGATTTCTTTTCTCCAAGATAGGGGAATAATAAAGTTTAGCAATAACAGGTCTTTTTAGGTTTCTTAAAACATCTTTTGTATTTTTAGTTAAAGTTAAATATTTTTCTTCCGTAAAATCATAGTTTATTTGCCTTAAAACATTATTTGCAATAATGTTTACACTAAAGAAACCAATAAATAATAAAGCCAAATAAATAAAACTGTGTTTAGGATTGTAAGAAGAAATAATACTGGAATTTCCTTTTGTTTTCAGTCCTATAATAAAAATGGTTAAAACATTAAAAAATATAATTAAAGAGCCAAAAAATACTAAATCTCTAAGTTCCAAAAGTCCTCTGCTTAAAGAAAAGAACCTGACACAAAAACTAAAAGAAATAATTGTATCAACAATAGCCTCACTGAATAATTCTCGTGCCCAAAAAAGCACATATTCAAAACTGCTCCAAAAGAATATTAGATTTACAAATACTGCCAAAACAAGTGCAATAACCGGATTTTTAGTAATAGCTGACATTGTTTGTGAAATAGCAAGCATTGTTCCGCTTAAAATAATACAACCTATATACCCTACTAAAATAACGGCATTGTCGGGATTTCCCAAAACATTAACTGTAATCCAAAAAGGAAAAGTAAGCAAAATTGCAATAGAAGCAAAAATCCAAGATGCAAAAAATTTACCCCATACAATATCTTTTAAAGAAATAGGTAAAGTTAAAAGCTGGATAATACTTTTTGACTTAAATTCTTCTGCCCAAGAACGCATGGCAATTCCTGGTATAAATAACAGATAAATCCAAGGTTGGTAATCAAATAACCCCAAAAGAACAGAGTTACCATCCATAAAAAAGTTACCAAAATAAATAGCTAAAGAACCACTTAACAATAAAAAACTAATAAGATAAACATATAAAATAGGAGATAAGAAATATCTTATTAACTCGTATTTTATAACAGTCATAATTTTATTCATAATCTATCTCTCCTTAAATTGTAAGTTTTCTGAAAGCATCTTCTAAAGACGTTGTTTTGGCGTGTTCTAAGATTTTTTTCAAATTTCCGTCAATTACAATTTTACCTTTGTTTATCAAAATAATTCTGGTCGCAACATCTATAGCCTCATCAAGTAAATGAGTGGAAATAACAATAGTTTTGCCTTTCCCCATATCCTTAATTAAATTTTTCATATAATCTTTTTGATTAGGGTCTAAACCGTCTGTAGGTTCATCTAATAATAAAATTACAGGGTTTCCGATAATGCTTTGTGCAAAGCCAACTCTTCTTACATATCCCTTAGAAAGTGTATCAATTTTTTGTTCTAAAACATTTTTGATATTTGCAGCATCAACGATTCTCTTTAATTCATCATCATAAAGTTTTCTTTTACCAATTTTATCAAAACCATCTGCATTAACTTTTAATTCTATCATATACTGCAAAAAAAGTTTTACAGTCATATCACCAAAAAGAGGAGCGCCCTCAGATAAAAATCCAATATCTTTTTTGGTTAAAATATCATTTTTTGATACATCATTATTATTAACCAATACAACCCCTTTATCAGGTGCTAAAAATCCGGAAATAATATTCATCAATGTAGATTTGCCTGCTCCGTTAGGACCTAATAAAGCAATAATATCACCTTTTTTTGTATTAAAAGAAACATTATCAACGGCAACAATATCACCATATTTTTTGGTAAGTTTTTTTACATCTAATGTATATTCTTCATTTTTCATATATTTCTCCTCCTGGCATAGCATAACCAACTCCTGTTGTAGACGGAAAAGTAATTGGTAAAGTATAAACAGTTCTTGCACTCAAAAAAGCACAAATTTCAGCATTAACCGTATCTATTGGGATTCCTTCATCTCTACTTACAATAACATCAATATTTGGTAAACGTTGCCTAATAAATCTAACCAAAGTAGGATTTTTTGCACCTTTACCGCAAATAACAACTTTTTTAGGTAGCTCAGGTAAATAAAGACAAATAGAATAACAAATAGCTTCTGCAACAAAAGCAGTAGCAGTTGCAGCACCATCTTCTAACGATAAACCTTCAAGATGCTCTGCTTTATTACTAAAAATCCCTGTATATGCTGATTTGGGCGGAAATTTTGCAAAAAATTTATGATGCATCAGCGAATTGACGATTTTTTCATGAACTTTACCGATAGCTGCAAGCCTACCATTATAATCGTTATCTTGATGAGCGTGTTTTTCAGTCCAATTATTTATAAAATTATCACCTGGACCACAGTCAAAACCAACTAATTCTCCAAAAGAACCAATCCAAGTAATACTGCTTTTTCCGCTAATATTAACATATACAATAGGTTTTATATTATTTGCAGAAATAGCATTAAAATAAGTCGGTGAAATAGGAGTTCCTTGCCCTCCGCTAACAATATCCGCATTTCTAAAATGAGTGATTGTTTTTATACCTGTTTTTTCTGCAATATATCTACCGCTACATAACTGGTAAGTGTATTTCATTTCCGGATTATGGAATAAAGTAATTCCTTCAATGCCGATAATATCAATATTTTCATCAATATCTTCAATAAATTCTTTTATGATTTTTACATAAAATTCTGATACAATCAAATCAACTTCTTGTAATTTTTTTTTGTTTTCTTCACTATTATTTTTTAATCCCCAAATAGAACGAATTTTTTCTTTAATATCATCAGGGTAGGGGATAACTGCAGACTTTTTTCTGTCAGAAATATCTAAACCGTCCGTATAAATAAGAGCTATTTCTACACCTCCGTATGTAGAAACACCCATTAAACCAAGACAATTTAGGCATTTAATAATCATCAAAAAAATCCTCTTTATAATTGCAATATGAAAATATTATGGTAGAATGCCTTAAAATTTAGTTATAAGGATATAAAAATGACAACTTTTAAATCAGAATTTTTAAACATTATGCAAGAGCGAGGTTTTTATAATCAATGCACTAATGAGCAAGGGTTTGATGATTATTTATTTGATTGTGAAAAGAAAGGTATACCAGCTGTGGGATATCGTGGTTCAGATCCCACGGGAGACAGTTTGCATGTAGGTCATATTGTTCCTCTTATGATGTTGCGTTGGTTTCAAAAATGCGGACATAAGCCAATAGCTTTGGTTGGTGGAGCAACGGCTCGTATTGGTGACCCATCAGGTAAAGATAAACTCCGTCCTTTTTTGGATGAAAAAACTTTGCAAAACAATATACAGGGCTTAAAAAAATCTTTTATGAAATTTTTGAATTTTGGTGATTCAAAAAATGATGCCATAATGGTAGATAATTATGACTGGTTTAAAGATATAAATTATCTTGAATTTCTAAGAGATATCGGAACCTGCTATTCCGTAAACAGAATGCTTACGATGGATAGCGTAAAATCAAGACTTGAGCGTGAACAACCTATGTCATTCCTAGAGTTTAATTATATGCTTTTACAAGGTTATGATTTTTGCGTACTATTGCAAAAATATGGTTGTAAAGCTCAAATTGCAGGGGCTGACCAATGGGGGAACATAGTATCTGGAACAGAACTCGGACGTCGTCGTTTTGATACTGAATTATTTGGTTTTACAAGTCCTATTATTACCGATTCTAATGGTAAAAAAATGGGAAAATCAGAAGGTAATGCTGTTTGGATAAATGATGAAAAATTATCTTCTTATGATTATTACCAATATTTCCGTAACATAGGTGACAAAGAAGTAGGTAAATGCTTACGCATATATACAGACCTTCCTATGGATGAAATTCTAAAATTAGAAACTCTGCAAGATAAAGAAATAAATGAAGCTAAGAAGATTTTGGCTTTTGAAGCTACAAAGATTTGTCGTGGCGAAGAAGAAGCTGTTATTGCTCAAAAAACAGCAATAGAAACGTTTGAAAAAGGTAATGCCAGCGGAGAACTTCCAACCATAGAAGCAATATCTTGTATAAGTGTATTAGATGCATTTTTAGAATTAGGCTTTGTTTCAAGTAAAGGAGAGGCTCGTCGTTTAATAAAGCAATCAGGTCTAAAATTAAATGATAAACCTATAACAGATGAGAATTATATAATTACTCTAAAAGATATAGAGAATGATAAAATAAAACTCTCACAAGGTAAAAAGAAACACGGATTATTAATTCTAAAATAAAAACAAAAGGCGGTAAATACCGCCTTTTATTTTTATAATTTTACTCTGTAGCTTCAATAAGCTTATCCAAACTGGATGTATCGTTTTGGTTATATCCTTTTTTTTCATCAACACTGTTTTCATTATTGTTGCTATTTTGGGTTATTTTTTTCAGTTCAGGTTTTACAAGTAATTCAAACATTTTATCCATTTTTTCTTGGTCAGACTTATTAGGCATTTCTTTTATAACTTCTTTAATTTTTTCATCTTTATCTTCTTTTTTCTTGTTATCAACCTTATTCATATCTTCAACGGATTTTAAAGCTTTTTCTATAGATTCTTCAGGTAAAGCATCTTCAATAATTGTAGAACAAGTCTTAGCCAAAGTAAAATATCTTGATTCTTTTAAGTCCTTATCTTTAAGTAATTCCGGTATCATAATTTTTGTAAGCAAAAAGGAAAATCCTAAAATAATAACAGCTCTTAAAAAACCAAAAACAATACCAAATAACCTATCCATAAAACCTAAAGTGCTTGCTCTTATACAAGAAATCAACTTATCTGTTCCAACAATCCAAAAAGCATAAAAAACAGCAAGAATTAACAAAAATGCAACAAATTTAGCCATAATTTCACTTTTTATAAAATCTTTTAACCAATCTGTTACATTAGGAAAAATGTTTATTGTTAAAAAAACGAATAAACCTAAACCGACAATAGATAAAATTTCTTTTACAAATCCTCGAATAAAAGCAAGTATCATTGATAACAAAAAGATTAAAGAAATAATAACATCTATATTGCTTAATTTTCCCATTTTATTCTCCTTAACTAAATCTTGAAATCAAGCGTTGAACATTGCCAATTTCGTGATAAGACATATTGGTAATAAGTTTTTGCTTTTTGTCTTTAAGAAAGCAATTTGGTATAATAGCATTAGAAAAACCCAATTTTTGCGCTTCTTTCAGTCTTAAATTAGGTTGACTGACAGCTCTTATTTCTCCAGATAAACCAATTTCCCCAAATACAACCATATCAGAAGGTAATGGTTTATTTGTCATAGAGGAAATAACAGCCATTGCAACAGCTAAATCAGCGGCAGGTTCAGATATTTTTAAACCGCCTGCGATATTTAAGTAAACATCGTGAGTACTGAAATTCATACCGCATCTTGCTTCCAAAACAGCCAATATCATAGCTAACCTACCGGAATCCCATCCGACAACAGCTCTTTTTGCTCCATTGTATCCGCTATTTCCAACTAGAGCTTGAATTTCTACCAATAAAGGACGAGAACCTTCAATTCCTGCAAAAACACAAGAACCGGAAACACATCCTTGACGTTCTGCCAAAAATAAGGCGGACGGATTTTCAACTTCAACAAGACCGGTATCTTGCATTTCAAAAACACCGATTTCATCAGTTGCACCATATCTGTTTTTTACAGCTCTTAATATTCTGAAATGATGTCCTCTGTCACCTTCAAAATAAAGCACGGTATCAACCATATGCTCTAAAACTCTCGGACCGGCGATAGCTCCTTGTTTTGTAACGTGACCTACTAAAAACAAAGTAAAGCCCTTGCGTTTAGCAATTTTTATCAATTCATAGGCTGTAGCTCTTACTTGAGCAACACTTCCAGGAGTGGATTCTACTTCATCAAGATACATTGTTTGTATAGAATCAATAATTACTAAAGAAGGGTTTTCTTTTTCAAGCGTTGCAATAATATCCTTTACGCTTGTAGTACTAGCTAATCTTACAGGAGCATCTGCAAGTCCCAGTCTTTTAGCTCTAATCCTTACTTGGTCAATAGCTTCTTCTCCAGATATATAAAAACATCCGTTATTTTTTAATTTATTAGCCATACTGGCACATATTTGCAAAAGTAGAGTAGATTTACCTATACCAGGGTCACCACCTACTAATATAACCGAACCTGGGACAAGTCCGCCACCAGAAACCCTATTTATTTCAGCTAAATCAGTAACAAATCTTTTATATGTTTGACTTTCACCATTAAGAGTAACAAAATCAATTTGGTTACCTTTTTTCTTACCTGATATATTAGAAAAATCATCACTTGGCTTTTTTTCTTCAACAATAGTATTCCATTCACCGCAAGCATCACATTTACCTTGCCATTTAAGGTAAACAGCTCCGCATTCTTGGCAAACATAATCCACTGCTTTAATTTTAGCCATTTTATTTCTCCACTTTTATAGGTCCTTTAGATGAGCCTTTTATAAATTGTTTAACGTATGGATTATCTGTTTTATCCAATTCTTTTACTGTTCCATACCAAATAATCTTACCTTTGTATAGCATAGCAACTTTATCTGCAATTTTACGAGCAGAAGCCATATCGTGTGTAATTGTTAAAGTGGTGGCTCCTAAATCTTTAGCCGATTCTATAATCAAATCATTAATAACATCAGCCATTATAGGGTCAAGACCGGTTGTTGGTTCATCAAAAAATATAATTTCAGGTTTTGTAATAACAGCCCTAGCAAGACCGACACGTTTTTGCATACCACCCGATAATTCGGAAGGATATAAGTCTGCAATATCACTGCCTAACCCTACTTGTCTTAAAACTTTAATTGCAACAATTTTTGCCTCTTTTCTATTCATACCTCTGTTTTGAATAAGGTCAAAAGCAACATTTTCCCAAACACTTAAACTATCAAATAAAGCTCCGCCTTGGAATAACATTCCCATTTTAGAGTGCATATTATCAATAACTTCAGTATTTTCACCAATAATTTCAACACCATCAATTTCAATAGAACCGCTATCAGGAATAAGTAGTCCTTGAATACACTTAATTAAAACCGATTTTCCGGTTCCTGAGCCACCAATTATAACTAAAGACTCCCCTTTATACAAATCTAAATTAACGTCATCTAAAACTTGCTTTTTCCCAAAGCTTTTACTCAAGTTTCTTATTTTAATTTTTATATCTTTTGCCATTTTTTATTCCTCTTATCTTGAAAAAAACATTTCAGTAATAAGATAGTTAAATATCAATATCAAAATAGAAGAAGAAACCACAGCATTAGTAGTAGCATTACCAACACCTTGTGCACCACCTTTTGATTTATATCCGTGATAACATCCCATTAGTGATATAATAAAACCAAATACACCGGCTTTAACCAAACCGGATACAATACCAATCATTTGTAAATCTTGAAATGTGGAAGTAATATAATTTGCAGGATTAAAACCTAACTTATAAACCCCAACAATATATCCGCCAAAAATACCGATTATATCACCAATAAATACCAAAACAGGCAAAACAATTATTCCAGCCCATAGTCTTGGGGCAACCAAGTACTTAAACGGATTGGTAGACAATGTAACCAATGCATCAATTTGTTCCGTAACTCTCATCGTTCCAATTTCAGCCGCCATTGCAGCACCAATTCTACCTGCAACCATAAGAGCAGACAACACCGGAGCCAATTCTCTTGTAACAGAAATTAAAACAACTGAAGCAATAACACTTTCAGCTTTAAAACCGGAAAAACCTGAGTATGTTTGCAAAGCAATAACCATGCCTGCAAACAATGTTGTTAAACCAACTACAGGCAAAGAATAAAATCCAATATCTAATACCTGCTTAAAAAATAACTTAAAATAAAAAGGAGGAATAAAACAATGATAAATAGATTTTCCTACAAAAAAAGCTAAATCACCTAATGAAAACAAGAAGTTTATCAAAGGTTTACCAAGAGCCCTTAAAAAATTTACAATAAGATTAGTTACCATTTATTATACCTCTTATAAGTTTACTATAACAATTTATTTATCATAATTAGATAATTTTACCACTAATTTTTTGAATAATCTTATAAATTGTTGAACACTCAAACGGGAAAATATCAATTTTTGGTATTTTTACTTCTAAAAGTTCTTCAAACAATTTATCCGGCATTCTTTCTATTTTGTCTCTGTCGTCAACCAAATCAACAATTAAAGAAATGCAAATGTCACTACTTATTTCATCAAAAACAGATATTCCCACCCCTCTTATCTCAAGCATACCACATAATTCTTTAGGAGATTTTCCTTTAATAATTCCTCTATCATAATAAATATCAACCCTGTCATCGGCAACAAGTTTTGCTTTTGCTTCATAAATAAGTCTCAAAGCAAGGTCAGACTTACCGCTTCCGGATTTTCCTCTGATTAAAACTCCTTTTCCTTCAATATCAACTAGTGTTGCGTGTATATTTATCATTACAAAATCTCATCAAGCCGTTGCTGTTTTTCATCAGATGTAACCATAACCTTAAATATTCTTATATCATTTTCCACACAAATTTCTATTTTCCAAATATTTCTAGGCAAAAGTTCGCTAATTTTTTCAGGCCACTCAATTAAATTAACTCCTTCATAAAAAGCTTCTTCAATCCCAAGTTCAAAAGCTTCATTAGAATTTTTAAGTCTATACATATCATAATGATATATGTCAAAATTTTCATACTCATATACTTGTAACAATGTAAAAGTAGGACTTGGGACTTCTTTTACATCAGTAAGATGTTGAATAAAATATCTTGAAAAACAACTTTTTCCAACACCTAAAGTTCCGTATAAAGCAAAAATATCCCCCTTTTTTGCTATATTAGCAAATTTTTGAGCTAATTTTTTTGTATCTTCTTCATTTTTACATTTAAAAATTTTCATACAAGTCATATCAACCACTAAAATAATGTATTAAAATTAAGCCAATTACCTCTTGATTTACGTTGTATTTTAAAATTATTTCTTTCATTTTTTATATCACGCCAATCTTGAGGAGAATAAAAAGTTCCAGACCATAAACCATAAGAATTTCCTTGAGCTTTTGCTTCATAAGGAGCATAGATTCGTGTTTCGTTTGTATTGGCAAGAGCCCATCCTGCACCAACAAGTCCTGCTCCAATATCATATTCGCCCCATACACAAGTGGCAATATCTTCACCATTAGGATTTATTTGTAATAAATAACAATCAATCTGATTATTATCAATCCATCCTCTAATCCACGAAACAGCTTCTTGTCCACAATTATAAGAGCCACCGCTTGCGTTAGAGCAGATTTGGTCATTATCAGGCGCGTCAACACCATACAATCTAACACGTCTCCCACTTATGTAGAAAACATTTGCATGAACAACGTCAATACTACCGCTTATTTTAGGATATTTATCAAGACTAAATGCTAATTTGCTTTTTTCATTATCCTTATGAACTGCTGTTTTTCTTTCTGTTATATCGGTATTATCAACATCATTTTCAACAAAATCTTTTGGCATAAATAGAGCAACACCAAGAGCAATAGCTACCAATGTTACCCAATAATTGTAATTTGGCATTCTCTGTGTAATAGCAATATACATAAGAGTAATACCCGCAACAAATAAACAAAAACCAAGGGCTTGTATAACTTGAGTATCAGAGCTTGTAAGATAGCCTCCAAATAAGATTAAAGAAAGTGCAACAACTCCGCAAACTACTCTCCTAACCCAAATCATTTCAACTCCAAATAAAATTAAGTATACCAAACAAATTGCATTTTAATTGTAAAGATTCGGTAAAACGTCTTCCTTTTTATCTTTTTTTACCTTAACTTTATCAATATTTTTAAATGTTTTTATAAAATCAACACTATCAAGCAATTCATCGCTTTTAGAATATAATAATTTATTTAAAATGTCTAACTGTTTTTCAAAATGAGAATTATTTACATATCTTGCAATATCTCCAAAGTTTTTTATCTCATCATCGCCAAATTTTATTTTCGCCCAAACAATAATTTTTGATTTAGCTAAATGATAATCGTGCCTTTCTATTGCAGAAATTACCTCTTTTCTATAAAAGGCGTTTGTTTTATTTGTTTTTTTACCTTTAAGCAATAAAATAAACAGTATTGCTAATACTCCGATAATTATAATAAAATTAAAAGACAAAAGCTTTTTTAAAGTAATATTGTCACTGTTTTCTTTTTTTAATTTATCTTCTTTTTTATCAATGTTGATGTTTTTATTTTTATCAAAAATAACTTCATTTTCTTTTTTCACATCTTCTGAAAAAGATGAAAAATCTTGATTTTGAAATACAGTTATAAATTCTTTTTTACTCAAAGAAACTTCTTCTTGATTGGTATTTAAATTAAACCATTTAACCATAATTTGAGGAAGCTCAAAATCTCCACCTTTATATGGAATATATACAATATTGTATTTAGCGGTGGTAACGATATTTCCATCAATAATTTCTTCCACAAATTCAGGTTTTTCAGGATACTGTTTTAAATAATTTGAATTTGGTATTTTTATATCAGGAAACATATTTTTCTCAATACCGACCGCCTTAATTTCTATGTTTTGACTAAAAGCTTCACCAACCTTAAAACCTTTTTTTGCTGATATATTTTCGTTAATTTCCAAAGCCTTAAGAGGTAGCCAGTCTTTTAGTAAAACTCCCTCAATATTAGGTAGTACATTAATGATTTTTTCCTTTGTTTCCATTTTTACAGGAACCTTTTGACCAAAAGCGTTTCTAAAATCAACACCAAGCATCATAAAATCATTATGAAAACTATCTATGCCTAAATTAACATTTTTAATATAGTATCCGTCAAAACGAAATCTAGGCATTACTAAATCACCGCTTTTTTGCGGAAACATAGCATACCAAAATTTTATAACACTCATATTTTTTCCGCCAATAACTTCATTAGTCATATACGGTCTTTGTGATAATTGTTTAATAATCCAATTTTGTTTAGTTTCGTTAACAAGATCTATTCTTCCGTCTTTTAAGCCTAAACTATCATAAATAGTAACCAAAACATTTATTTGTTGATGAAGATAAACTTTATTATCATCAATACTCATCTCTATTTTGAAAAATGGGGAATTAAAATTATTTTCACTATCAGGAATATATGCTACATCAGTAAGTTCTTTTACTTCTACTTCCTCATAATTAGAGGTAAGACCTCCAAAACTAATCGGTTTAATTATAATTTTTCCGCTTTTTAAAGGTCTTAATCCAACAGTCCATTTTTTTGATTGACTAACACTACCCATATATTGTTGCATCTGTGAAGAACTGGAGCTAGAAACAATCTGAAAGTCATTTTGTAAAGAACTTAAATCAGGTTTTCCGTTTTCGCTACCATTGTATATAATGCTTAAACGCAAAATATCACCTTCACTCAAGACTTTTTTATCTACGACCAAATTTAGTTCGTCAGCAAAAACAAATGACGAATAAAAAAACATTATCAAACCAATAACAATTTTAAATATTTTCATCACTATACCTATCTTTCAAATGTTCTTTTTTTATAAATTCTCTTAATAATCCTCCCGTATCATCAGGAATTTCTCTATATCGTCTTTGTAAAACCATTGCTTCTTCATTAAACTCCTCTTCTTCATTTGTTTCTTTAGCATTCATAACAGATGCATCCACATCTTCAGTACCTTGATTTGTATTTTGTTCATCATTTTCTTTTTTATCGGTATCGTTATTGGTATTGCCTTCTTTATTTTTGTCTTTGTCAGTCTTTTGATTACCGTTTTCATTATTTTTATTCTCATTAGATTCGTTTCTATTTTTACCATCATTGTTATTATTGTTTTTATCTTTATTGTCGTTGTTGGCTTCTTTAGAGTTACTTTTATCTTCACTATTGTTATCTTTTTTTTCTTTTTGCTTATCATTGTTTTTATTTTTTTCTTGTTCTTGTTGTTCTTTATCAGATTGCTTATTTTTTTCATCAGAAGAATTTTTATTCATTTCATCATTTGAATTATCTTGATTGTTTTGAGAATTGTTATTTTTTTCCTTACTTTGTTCATCCTCATTATTTTCATTTTTATTGTTATCTTGATTATTATTTTGTTGTTGATTTTCACCACATTCAAGCACACTTGGATTCTCTTTTGCTCTCAAAAACAATTCGTCTAAAACTTTTTTATTATATTTGGCATTATCATTATCAGGATATTTTTTTAGAACTTCTTCAAAAATTTTTTTTGCTTCATCGTATTTGCAAAGTTTTGTTAAAAACACACCTTTATTGTATAAACTTATTTCATCATCATTTTTATCAATCTCTTTTAGTGCATCATCAATTTTATTTTGTTTATACAATACAACAGATTTCCATAAAGGGTCATTAAATTTTTGCAAAGCTTCATCAAAGCGTTGTTCATTAAAGAGTTTTAAACCCTCTTGGTTGTTGTTTAACCAAAAACCGGCTTGAGCATTAAAAGATATGCAAATCATAAATAATAAAATTAAAACACCTCTTCTAAAAAACATAAGTAAGCAAAAAATAGGTATAAATATCAGATAATACCCAAAATCTTCAAAATTAGAACGTAAGTTTTTACTTATTTTACTTTTTTCGTTGGTTGCTTGAGATAATTTATCTATAATAGGAGCAATATCTCCTTTTTTAGCCATTAAATAGATTCCGTTGCCGTTTTTTGCTAAAAGCTGAAGTTTTTCATTACCGGAAAAAGACGTATCAACAATATTAACCGTGTAATTAAGTTTTTTAGCTTTATCAACAGCACTTAATGCCAAATCAAACCTTTGTCCTATATCAGAGGTAAATAAAATAATATTTCCACTAAGATATTTAGCATCCAAAAATCTTTTAATTGCCATTTCAATTGCTCTATCAAGCCTATCGCCGTGGTCTGGCATAATATTATGGTTTATTTGCGGTAACAAATTTATAACTAAATTACTATCATCAGTAATAGGAGAAATAACATAAGGTTCAAGAGAATAAACTTCTAAACCAAACTGTCCTGTTTTTATATCCTTTATAATATCTTGAATTAAAAATTTAGCCCTATCTAATCTGGAAGGAGAAACATCAGTTAAATACATATCTTGAGCAAGACTTAGAACAAACATATTAGGATTTTCAATTTCAAAAGCGGGTACGTCAACTTTTTTCCATGAAGGACCGGCAACAGCTATACTTGCCGTAAATAATCCTAAATAAATAAAATTCTTAAAAGAATATTTTTTGCTGTTTTGATGATTAACCAATAAAAAATTAAGTAAATGTTTGTCGCAAATATTTTCCCAAGAAGAAAGTGTATTACCAAAATTTACTTTTTTCAAATATAACAAAAAAGGTAAAATCAAAAACAATAAATACCAAGGCCTTAAAAAATGAAAATTATTAACAAACTCTGTCATTTCAGCATACTCCTTGGCAAAAATAATAATAACAAAGATAAAATCAAAGCTAATAAAAGCGGTATATAAAATAAATCTTTTTTCTCCTGAATAATACTGCCCTCGTCATTCTGGGGTTCAAGTTTATCAATTTCTTTATATATTTTTTCTAAAGAGGATAAATCTGTTGCCCTATAATAGTTACCTTTTGTTTTTTGAGCTATTTCTTTTAAGCTTTTTTCATCTAATTCATTATTTCTTAATCCAAACAAAGCTCCCATAAAACTATCCTTACTACCAACACCGACAGTATAAACTTTTATTCCCTCTTTTTCTGCCATATAAATTGCTTCAGCCATACTTAAGAAGCCATCATTGTTTTCGCCGTCAGAAAGTAAAATTATAACCTTATTTTCTTTATTTTTATCATCTTTAATGTTTTTTAATGCCAAGCCGAGAGCATCGCCTATTGATGTTGAATTTCCGGCCATTCCGGCATCAACATTATATAATATATCTTTTACCGCAACCTTATCAAAAGTAAGAGGAGATTGCAAATAAGCCCTTGTTCCAAATAAAATCAAACCAACTCTGTCTTCAGTTCTTTTAGCTACAAATTCTCCAACCACATGCTTTACTGCAGTTAGCCTGTCAATTTTTTGATTATATGTGGAAAAATCAGGATTAAGCATAGATATAGATATATCAATAACCAGCATAATATCCCTGTTTTTAGCTTTTAATCTAAATGGCTCGCCAACATATTGCGGACGTGATGCACCAATTACCAACAAACAATAAAGTAAAAACAAATATAAAAATTTTAAAGATAACAAAATACTTTTATTGATATTTGGTAAAAACAGTCTGTCTGTTTTATTTTTTATTTTTTTTATATCCTCAATAAAAGGCACTCTTAAAGCATTACTAAATCTGTTCTTTAGTGGAGGTAGCATAAAAAAACAAAAAAAAGGTAAAACCAGTAATAATAAAAACTCTTTATTTGCAAATATTATCATAAATTATCCCCTATCCAAGATTTGCAAAAAGTCTTTAAATTTTTAGCATCAACATCAGAATACGTCTTATCATTTTTACTGATAAAAGGAGCAAATATTAACAAATCAGCAGCTTTAAGAGATAATTTGGCATTTGTTGTATTTCTTAAAAAATCTAACCATTCCTTTCCATACAAAACACTGGCTTGTTTATATTTAACATTGCAGATTCTGCGCAATAAAAGAGACATCTTGATAGCGCTATCAACAACCGAATCTGTATCAATATTTTTTAATTCTTTTAAGGCATAATGTTTTTTACTGGTTTTAAGTATCCATAAAATAATTTTAACAGCTAAAACCAAGAAAATAATCCCAATAATAATAGTCCACCATCCATAAGCAAGAGGAAAAGCACTCACCCCGTTTGGTATCATAATATCTTTTATTTCAATAGGATTATTCATTTGTATAAACCTTCTTTCTCTTTAATATTTAAACCAATAATAAGGAAATATCAAGATATAGACTTTAAGTATTGTTTCATAATCGGTTCAAACTTATTAGCGATAGTTTTATAAGCATTTTGTTTGAATTTAACAATATTTTCAACAGCAAACTCAAAGCTTGTCCACATATACTCATCAAACTCAGGTTCTTGGGTATTTAGATTTATTTCGCTATCATCACCTATAAATAAAAACATAGAAAAGAAAATGTCTTGTCCATCATTGAATATTCCTTTTTTTCTAAAATTATTTTTTATTTCATTTGTAAATTCATACCTGATGGATTCTTTCTCAGAACATACCAAACAAACCGATTTGATACTTGTTTCTTCAAATAATTCACGAACACAAGCTTGTTCTATTGTTTCGCTATTTTCAATACCACCTTGAGGAAATTGCCAAGCGCCTTTAAGTCCTTTACGATTACATAAAAGCACTTGACCATCTCTATTAAAGACAACCACTCCGGCACAGCGCCTGTATTGTCCCTCCATTTTTTTCTCCTAATTTCTGTAAGATTTAGAATATAATGCCAAAGCTTTTACCAAATCAAGGGCTCTTACTAATTGATAATCAGCCAAATCTTCTTTTGTCTTTTGAGTTTTCTTTTCTTTCTTTTCAGATTCTTCCTGATTGTCGTTTTTTAAAGCATTATTTAAATCAGCCTCGCTAATATTCAAAGCATAAGATTCAAATTCTTCTACTTTAGCTGGTTTAACCTCAATATCCGGTTCAATACCTTTTGCCTGAATAGAACGTCCGGAAGGAGTATAATATCTTGCAGTGGTTAAACGCATTGCTCCAAAATTACCCAAAGGAATAACAGTTTGCACAGAACCTTTACCAAAAGATTTTTCTCCCAAAACAACTGCTCTATGATGGTCTTGAAGTGCTCCCGCCAAAATTTCGGAAGCAGAAGCTGAACCTTCATTTATCATGATAACAATAGGAATATCCTTAGCTATATCACCTTCTGTTGCCATATATTTAACTGTATCAGATTCATTGCGTGAGCGAGTTGAAACAATTTCTCCTTTTTCTAAGAATAAGTCTGAAACTTCAATAGCCTGATCCAATAATCCTCCAGGATTATTTCTAACATCAATAACAATACCTAAAAATTTATTCTTTAATTCTTTTTTAGCTTTGCTAACCGCTTCGCTCACAGCTTTATCAATTTCTTCAGTAAAAGAAGATATTCTGATATAAACAATAGAATCTTCCTTTATATCACTTTTTACAGATTTAATCTTAATTTCTTGTCTTTTAATATTAAATTCAAGAGGTTTAGAATTAACTCGTCTTATAGATAATTTAACTTTTGTTCCTACTTTTCCACGAAGCTTAGTAACAGCTTCATTTAAGTTTAACCCCACAACGGTTTCATCATCAATATGAGTAATATAATCGCCGGCTTTAAGTCCTACTTTTGCTGCAGGAGTATCATCAATCGGCGAAACAATCTTTACCAAACCGTTATCCAAAGTTACCTCAATACCGATACCGCCAAACTTACCTTTAGTTTGTTCGCTCATATAATTAAAACTGTCAGCATCTAAATAACTTGAGTGAGGGTCTAAAGAAACAAGCATGCCGTTAATAGCCGATTCTATAAGCTTTTTATCGGTAACATCTTCTACATATGATAACTTTGTTCTTTCCAAAACCTCG
>JAFYWO010000041.1 GCA_017557925.1 Alphaproteobacteria bacterium
GTGGCAATCCAGTCTAAACAAACCATCCCTCCTCATCATCGCAAAACTTCTAGGTTGTAACAATCAACCTGCGCACATCATCATTGATAGGCTTTCTTAATACCGTGGCAATCCAGTAACAAAAACATCCTAACTCCGTCATTGCGAGCGAAGCGTGGCAATCAACCTCCGCACATCATCATTGATAGGCTTTCTTAATACCGTGGCAATCCAGTAACAACAAAACATCCTAACCCCGTCATTGCGAGCGAAGCGTGGCAATCCAGTCTAAACAAACCATCCCTCCTCATCATCGCAAAACTTCTAGGTCAAGGCAATCCAACATACAATAAAACCACAAAAAATCCCCTCTGAACAACAAAGGGGACACAAAACAATCTCTGCCAAAAACTTTAAGCTTCTTTTTTTGCCTTAGTTTTTGAAGCTACTTTTTTGTTGCTTTTTTAACTGTTTTCTTCTTGCTCTTGTTTTCTCTTAACACATTTTGCTGTTGAGAAATCAACATAGCTTTTTCCAACTCTTTTTCAGAACAAAGCCCCACACCCATCGGGTTAATAGGACGAAGGTTAGACATATTAGAGTGAGTTCCTTCACGAATACTTGCAATAGTATTTTTTGTTGTTCCGATTAACTTACAAATTTGAGAATCAATAACATCAGGACAGTTCTTCAAAATCCACAAAATTGCATTCGGTTTTTCAGCACGTTGCGTCGGAGAAAGAACTTTTTTAGCCTTTGCATTCTTTTCCTTAACATTTCTCTCCAATGGGGTTGCAACTAATGCTGCTTTTTCATCCTTTTCACAACGTTCAATTTCTTCTCTTGACAACTGACCGTTAGAGATAGGACTCACACCCAAAATATTATAAGCAATATCACCATCTGCAATTGCTTGAATTTCCAATTCATGAAGTTCACAAAAGTCAGCAATTTGCTTAAAAGTTAATGTTGTATTTTCAACCAACCAAACTGCCGTTGCTTTAGGCATCAAAGGTGCTGTCATTTCATCATCCTTTCTATATTCAAAAATCCATAAAAACTATTTATAAGAAAAGCTAAAACTAAAATAAATTATATACAAGTCTAATGTTTTGTTTTCTACAATAGTTTTATACTTTTTCCTTAAAATTTAGACCTGCATTTTATATACAGGTCTTATTTTTATCTTTTTAAGTTTTTTGCTTAGTTACCAGATTTTAAACCAAACTTAGCAAATTTAGCATTAAACTTACCAACTTGACCACCGGAGTCTACCATACGGTGAACACCTGTCCAGGCTGGATGAGATTTAGGATCAATTTCCAAAGTCATCTTATCGCCTGCTTTACCCCAAGTTGACTTAACTTCTTTAACACTACCATCAGTCATTACATAAGTAATTGTGTGATAGTCAGGGTGAATACCTTTTTTCATTGTTATCTCCAAATATTAAACTTCTGACAAAATTTTGCATACTCTATACACTATACTTTTATAGATTGCAAGCATAATTTTATCTTTTTTTAAACTTATTTAAAAACTTTAGCAATTTTTTGGCTCAAATTAAAATTAACCCCAACCAAATTACCACTATTCAACACCATAGGCAAGTCTTCTGTTCTGGTATCATCTTGCTCCATATCCAAAACCATACCACCGGCCTCTTTAACAAGAAGCAAACCTGCGCTGATACTTGCTTGCATTGCATTTGGTGCAATAACACCGTCAAGTTTACCACCGGCAACGTATGCCAAATCCAAAGCTAAACAACCGCTAATACGAACCTCTGCACCTTGTGCAATAACTCCACTCATAACTTTGTATGAAATATCTTTATCATTCATATCCGGTTTAACAGCAATGATAGCGCCTTCTAAATCCTGTTTGGCTGAAACTCTTAACCTTTCGTGACTTCTAAATCCTCCTTTATAAGCACCTTTGCCTTTTTCTGCAAAGAACAACTCATCACGATACGGATTATATACAACACCGGCAATAACAACCCCTTTATCAATAAGCGCAACACTTATTGCAAATTCAGGATTACCATGTGCAAAATTTGCCAATCCTTCTATCACTGAAACACTAAAATAAGAATTTAACTTATTAGGATTCTTACCTGCAAACACAACAGGATATGCCTCGCCGAATTTAGACAACTCATAACCTATATTTTTTTGCATTCTGTCAAAGGCAACACGCACAAAATCTATACTGCCTTTGATAGATGTTTGTAAACGTTCTATCTCACTAAAGTCACGACTAAGATTAACAGAAGATTTCTTAACAATCGTAACAATATTAGTAAGCATTGGTGAAATGTATGCCATTATTTTGCTCTTTCAACATAGTTAGCTTCAGCAGTACCTACAACAATCTTTTCACCGGCAGCAATGAATGGAGGAACACCGATTCTAACACCGTTATCCAAAATAGCAGGCTTATAAGAAGATGTAACAGTTTGTCCTTTAATAACAGGCTCTGTTTCAACAACTGTGCAAATAACTTGCTGTGGAAGTTGAACGGAAATAGGTCTATCGTTGATATGAGAAATACGAACAACCATACCATCAGTTAAAAATGGTCTGGAGTCACCTAAAATATCTAAAGGCATAGAGAATTGTTCAAATGTCTCACATTCCATAAATGTTAATCCTGTAGCATCTTCAAACAAGAATTGACAATCTTTGTCTTCAACCATCATTTTTTCAACGCTGTCCTCTGTTCTAAAACGTTCATTTGTTTTAGTTCCTTCTTCTACAGCTTTCATTTCAACCTGCATAAACGCACCGCCTTTACCTGGTTTAATGTGCTGTGCTTTAGTAATTGTCCAAGGTTTACCTTTATACTCAATTACCCAACCAATTCTGATTTGACCGGCCAACTGTTTCATCTGATTTATTCTCCATATTTACAATGTTAATACTAAATTTTAGATTTTATATCTCAGAATTTTCTACGCCTATTTTTTTTATTTTGCAACAAAAATCTTCCAAACTTGACAAAAAAACTGTTGCTTTAAATTATTTTTTTCACTATTCTACCACCAGTTAACTAACCTTATGTTTAATTTTTTTAAATTAGTATTATGTGTTCAACTATTACTCCTGCCGACTTTATCTTGGGAAAGATAAAGAACGGACTTCCTTATGATGAGAGCATCAAAAAGCTTTTAATTTTAGCACTTGATGAACAAACTTATGAGTTAAGAATGTCTTCCGAAGTAGTTTTATTTTCATTGCCTGACGCTAAAGAACTTTTAACGCACTACCTGCAAGGCAGTGATAAGAAAAGAGACAAAGACTTATGGCTTACAATTAACGGTGAAGCCACCCTTATTGAAAAGCCCGAATACGAAGACTTGCTGTTTGAGTATGTATCAAAAAGACCTCTTGATGAAGAAGTTCAAGAGTTGATTTTTACACACAAAAACGCCAAAAAACTCTTAAAGTATCACTTTGAAAAGCAAGGACTGGCCCCAAATGTCAAAAGACACGGAGAAGAACTGAAATGGATTTAATCCACACAAAAAAACGGTAGCACAAACTACCGTTTTTTTTATTACAGAAAAAATAGCTATTTCTTGCTTACATATTCCAAATACCTCTTTTGTATATCAGAAAGTTTATAAATACTTTCAATTTCAACATATTCATCATCACCATGCATGCCTTCTCCCGTTCCGGAATGCATAATAACAACCGCCCCTCTTTGAGCAAACAACCTAGCATCTGTTGCCCCTCCTATTTGCTCAAATTCAATTTTTCTACCCAAAATTTCTTCTGCAATTTCTTTATATGCCAAAATTTTAGGCTCATTCTCACTCATTACAACAGGTGTAGAAGAAGAAACAATTTTATACTCAACGCCTTCCATTAAAGCATTTCTCAGATTTTCTTCCAAATCTTCAACACTTGATGTTTCCACCAAACGAAAATCCAATAAAGCCTCAGAATAAGAAGACACAATATTTGCAACTTCTCCACCTTCAAGTGTTGCAACGTGCATGGTATCAACCCAAGTATTAGAAGGTTTACCCGTATTCAAATCAAAATAAGGATATTTCTTTCTTAAATTTCTTATCGTTTCAATCAACATTTCGTTTGCATCAAGCCCTTCCCAGGGAACGGAGCCGTGACAACTTTTACCTTTAGCTTTTAATTTTACAAAAACAGGATTTTTACACTTATTTATAATAACCCCAATATCACCACCCACGTCATTATCTAAGACAACTTTTGCCCCGATATTTTTATACCTTTCCAAAAAAGCATCTGTGCTGTGACTACCCTTTTCCTCGTCTGAAGAAAGAATAATACCGAACTTAACATCAAGACCTTTTTCTATAACATACCTCATACTTTCAAGCCCTACGATTGCAAAGCTTTTCATATCAAGACTGCCTCGTCCGTATAATTTTCCATCAATAATTTTAGGTAAAAATTGTTCTTCTTTCGCAGCAACAACGTCTAAATGCCCTAAAATCAACACATCTTGCACATCTTCATTATTATTTCTTATATAAATTACCGGACTGGCATTTTCAAACTCCTCAATTGTAATATTGGCACCAATCCCATCTAAACTGCTCCTGATATACTCAAAGCACTTTTTTATTTCCTCAATATTTCCCGTTACGCTTCTAAAACAAATTAAATCTTCAATCTTTTTAATCAAATCCATTTTCAACCTCTTTACAACCAAAAATCCATTTCCGACTCCGGAAGAATATCAAAAAAACTTTAATTTTTCATTTAAACACCAACCTTTTTCACAAAGTTATCCACAAACATATTCACAAACCCCTTATTTTTTTAAGTGTTTTTTAACTAATCATACATTAAAATAGATATGTAAGAGTTTTTTTGAGGTAATAATGCGCATAATATTCCTTATCTTATTGATATTCACTATAATACTTCCGGCACATTCAGCTGTAATAGAGCTTAATCCGGATCAAACACGCTTTGTAGCAATGCGAGCAGATAAAGTAAATGCACGCTCAGGTCCAAATACACGTTACCCTATAGAATGGATTTACCAGCAGCAAAATCACCCCGTAGAGATTATTGCCGAATACGAACAATGGCGGAAAATAAGGGATTTTGAAGGCACAATCACTTGGGTTAGAAAAAATTTATTAACCAACGCACGTTATGCTCTCATAACAGAACCGGGCACAAACAACGTTTATGCTAAAGAAACTCTCAACTCTGAAGTCATTGCAAAAGCAGAATTCGGCGTTATCGGTAAAATTAATCGTTGCACTCTTTCCTTTTGTGAGTTACAATTTGAAAATAATATTACGGGATGGGTTCCCAAAAACTCAATCTTCGGAGTTAAGAAGAATGAAGAAATATAATTATGTCACATAGATTAGATGGAGACTAATATGAAACGATATACAAGAAAAACAACCACATTGATTACAATAATTGCAGTATTATGCTCTTTTGTAATATCACCTGCGTTGGCTGCAAGCAAACTTACTCCCCACCATTTATATCGTTGGGCAAATACAAATAACTTTTCACGTCTTCATCAATTTAAAAAATACATAAATATTCAAGATGACAATCAAAACACCGCACTTTGCCTTGCACAAATAGCCAAAGACAAAAATGCCTATGCCACTTTATTAAAATTCGGCGCTTCAACAGAAGTAGAATGCCACGATGATGATGACCCAATCTGTGCCATAATCACAAAAGAAGAATACAAACTTTCTCCGGCTTGGTTACTACTTGGAGCCGGTGCTGCTGCACTAGCCTTTTCCGGTGGCGGAGGAGGTGGTGGTAGCAAAGGCAGTTGCGACCAATCACTATTTACCTACAAAGACCAATGCCCTACCGGTATGATTATAACTGATCAATGTGTTGATAAAACCGGCAAATACTTAAATTGTGCTTGTGACGAAAAAACAAGTTTCTCCAATCAAACAGTTTGTGAAAAAAATTCTAAAAACCAAAAAGGATATGACTGCTCTACAAAGAACGAAAACGGCTGTTATGTAAGAACAATACTTCAATGTGTTGCACCTGAAACAACTGTTTGTGAATATCAAGAAGGCCTTAACATACATGTAACTCCTACCGGAAATTATTCCGGCGAAGATGAATGTCTAAACTGCACTCCAAGTTGTGACACAAGCAACAATTATTTTGAAACCTGTCCTAGCGGTTATACCTGTGATCCTAAAACCGGATCATATAATATAACTTGTCAAAAAGTTGTATCTTGTGACGAAACAACTCAATATACTTCTTGTCCGAATGGTAAAAACTGTTCTACAGTAAGTGAATACGGACTTACTTGTCACACTCCGATAAGTGATAAATGTGACCGCAATACATACAAATATGACACTCAATGCGAAACAACCACAGGCTTAAAAACTGTTGGCACTTGCAATGAAACAACGGAATCAGGAGTATCAACATACTATAAATGCGCTTGCGATGACGCAAACAACTATCTTCCTGAAAATGCATCATTAAATAGTTGTGGAGACGGAACAGGTGGAAGTAATGGTTGGATGTTCAACACCAACACATACAATGATATAGTTTGTAAATCTTGTGAAATGTTAACTTGCGAACCTCCATCTCTTACAAGTTGCGAACCGGCAGAAAGTGGATTTACATTAAATACTACTCCAACCGGAAATTACAAAGGTGATACCCCTTGTTTATCTTGTGATTATGAGTGTGATGAAATTAACCTATTCTCAAACTGCCCTTTGGGTAACACATGCGAACCGGTAACAAAACATGGAATAACTTGCCAAAGAGTAACAGGTACGACTTGCGATAGAACAAAATATACCTCTACACAAGATTGCGAAAATTTCTCAAGCTTAAAAACTGTTGGCACATGCGATGAAACAACAGCCTCAGGCACAATAACTTATTATGAATGTGCATGTAATGACAGTTTCGGTTTCCTTCCGTCAAGTACTACAGCTGATGACTGTGGAAACGGAGCAGGAAAAAGCGAAGGTTGGAACATAAACTCAACAACACTAAATGGCATAACTTGCAATACTTGCATAGCTAAAACTTGTCCGTTAAATACCACAAGTGAGGAATGTTCTAATTCTATTAGCGGATTAAGGTTTTTAAATTCACAAAGTTCCGGTTTTTATAACGGCGACGAAGAATGTAAATACTGCAATTATGCCTGTGACAACAACGCCGGCTACTATTCTGATGGAGAAGATTGTTTAGACGCTGCAGATGAAGGAAAAACTTGTTCCCAAAATAATATAGTTGCATCACAAACTCAACAAAGCTACACTTGTTATATAGAAGGTAATTGTGACACAAACACTTACACCTAATTAGGTGATTGCCCAGAAGGAACAAACAAAATAGCAGAATGTTTTGATGTTCAAAAACACTCACAATGTGAACCTAATGAATGCTTAGGATATGAATATGAAACTTGTCCTGCCTATACAGTAAGCAACGGCACTTGCAAAACATATATAGGAGGCACGACTGTTACAAAACATAAATGTGAATGTAACAGTGATGAACATTACTACCCTGACGGAACAACTGCAAATGTTTGCGGAAGATTAAATATTGGTGAAAAAGGTTGGACAATCACAAGCTTAAACAATCCTCCTTTCAACTGTATGCAGTGTGAAGAAAAAACTTGTAAAGAAGCTGATGGTTATTACGAAAACTGCCCTGCTCCATTCACAGGTATCAATCTACAATCAACCCCATCAACAACTGCATATTACGGTGATGTAGCTTGTAACACTTGCACATATACTTGTAATCAATCACTCAATTATTTCTCAACCTGTCCGACAAACTATATTTGTGATCCGAACAGCTCAATCACACAAATTAACATAACTTGTCAAAAACCGACAGGTTGCTCTGGCGAATATGTATCTGAAGAAGATAAAGACCCAAGTAAAATATATCAAGAAATAACCCAATATGGAGTTATTTGTTACAAAGAAACTGGAAATCGTTGTGATAGAAATATTTATACATTTGATCAAACTTGCACAACTTATATAGGTATGCATGAAGTTGGTAACTGTGTAGAAAATCATCCTTCCGGAAGTATAACATACTACGATTGTGAGCCTGATGTATGCGAAGGTTCTGAAGAAAGTTGTGACGGAACCATAACAAAAGAAGTTAGCCGTTGTAACACAAACAATGCAACAGGAACAAATCCTGTTACGAAATATACTTGTGAATGTAA
>JAFYWO010000042.1 GCA_017557925.1 Alphaproteobacteria bacterium
AGCAGACACTTTGCGTAGCCTCTACACAAAAAAAGAAACACAAGCATTTAACGACACCATAAATGAACGTGAAAATGAAGTTGTTGATTTTTTTGAAAATTATCATAATGCAGAAAACGAGATAACTAAAGAACAAGAAGAAGATAATATAGACGTTGAACCTGAAGTTTTGGCTGAAAACACAGAGTTTTTATACAATTTGCTTGACGATGATGATTTCAATAAAGGATTGGATTCTAATTTATTAAACGATGAAGAAATTAAGGAAGCTATTGATAATTCTCCAATTATACACAATGTAGGTGACACTATAGAAACTGTTGATGAAAACAGCAGAAACGAACACTTCAAGATGTTAATTGAAAAAGCTAAACTTGATACGTTTGTTGAATTATCTAAGAATCCCGAGTTCTGCTCTAAAACAGAAGAAGAAAAAAAATCTTCACTTCCTGATGAAGTAAAAATGTCATTTTTGAGTAGCTTGGCCACTATAAGAACTGCCAGTCAAATTATGGCCGAAAGTGATGGGAATGAAAAAACTGCACAAACTCAATTAGAAAAACTGGCAAACGGAAAATATCAAGAAGATGCTACAAGTTATGCTGTTTCTGATTATGCAGATGCAAAAGTTGTTAATATTCATAGCGATGTAATCATACAAGCTTGCGCTTCTTCTCAAAAGAAAGCTGAGAAATTTTGCGAAAAGTTAAAATCTCTTGCTTCAGGCTCCAGTGATGAAAAGAAAAAGCATTATGAAAAAGCGATTAATTGCATCAATAGTTGTAAAGAAAAGTTCCAAAACGGAGCAAAAGCTATTTGGAATCAAAGATATGAAATAGCACATAATTTACAAGACAGTGCTCCTAAAATTGTAACAGATGTCGTTGCAACTGCAGCCTTGGTTGGCGCTACCATTGCCGGAGGTTCTGTTTTAGCTCCTGCCGTTTTTGCGTATGGCGCTTATAAAGCTACTACTTCTTGGATGTGGCCAATTGTTACAGAAGCCAGAAAACAAGCTCGTATTCAAGAGAAAAAATATTCCAAAAAAAGGGTAAACTTTGCAACTCAATTAAAAGAAGCCGCAAAAAGCATAAACAGTGACAAGAAAAAACGCAAAAAATATTTAAAACAAGCTGTTTGGGGAACTGCTGCAGGCATAGTTGGTCTTGGAGCAGCAGGAGTTGCGGCCGGAACAGTTGGTGCATTAGCTGCAAGAAGTGCACAATCTATATCCAGCATGGCAATACATAGCGTAAATAAAGTCGTTGAAACAGTTGGCGTATTAAAAGATAAAGAAAAAAGCAATTTATCTAAAGGTATAACTGCTGCTGTAGGTATTTTTGGAACAGCGGTCGTTGGTTCAATCATAGCCTCAAAACTCGGATTAGGTGATGATGCTGTAAATGTCTCAGGAGATGTTGCAGAAGCAACAAAAGGTGCCACACGAGGTATCGGTGAAAATTTAGGAATTAAACCTGACACGGCAGAAACTACATCATCCCCCTTTGCTGCTGATACATTACAGGCTAAACAAGTAGCACAAAATATTGAAGCAAACGCTCAAGAGGCAGAAATATCCTGTCGCACCGGTCAATCAGGACTTGGATTAGAAAACACAAGCACTGTAGCATATAAAGGTAGCGCTGATTTATGGTCTGAAGATACCGGCATTACAGAAAGACAATGGGAAAGATTGCGTACTATTTGGGATCAAACAGATAATGGTACAAAAGAAGGGAAAACCGCAATAGAGGTATACACTGAATTTTATAACAGAATTCCTGACACCATGTTAAATGAGGGTGGTATCTTTGAAGGAATGACCAAAGAACAAGTATTGTTTAAATATCAAAGATTGGCATCTTGGAATTTAACTGACCACCAAGAAACTATTAAAAAATTAAACAAATTCTTTAATTGCGGTGAAAGCTTAAACTTGAATAACAATGACTTTGATGTAATAAACAGTGTTACTAAAACGGGTGCAATTAAAGATGTTGTAGGAGAAGGTAACAACGTTGTTGAACGTTTGGAAACCGGTTGCAACGATGGTGTTGTAGTTATAAACAGAACTGTAGTTGAGAATGTTCAAGAAGAAACTATTGCTACAAATACAAGCAGTAATATGTTTGAGCATCGTGGACAAGGTAATAACATTTACCTTACTAAAGATGAAGAAGCAAGTGCAACTTATAACAAGGGAAATAGTCTTGATGGTGAGTTTGTTAAGAATGTTGAAGATAATAAAATTAACATAACAGCTAAAAACGTTAAAGTTTTAACAGAAACACAAGAACGTAGTTCTATAGAAATCGGTTCTGGCTCTAAAGAAGAAAACTTTAATGCAAGTTCTTTGACATCTCAAAGTAGTAGCAATTCTGTAGTTCTTGGTTCAGGTTCTAAAGAAGAGAATTTTGATATTGGTACTTTAGCATCACAAAGTAATGCTAACCAAGAAAGTAGTTCTATAACTCTTGGCTCTGGCTCCAAAGAAGAAAACTTTGATGAAAGCGCTCTTACACCGCAAGGAAAAGAGGCAGACTTATCTGCAGCGTCTACTTTCACAAATTCTGAAGACCAAATAGTAACAACAGAAATTATTGACGGAAAGAAAGTAACAACCACAACATCTTATAGTGTTGTTGAAGGTGTAGAAGATGTAAATGAAGGCACAAGAGCTGCTGGAAACATTGTTGAGCGTGGCGGTTATAATTATACCGGTCTTACCGAAAAGCAATATAACGCAACGGCTACTTTCTACAAAAACAGATATGGTTTGGATGCTTATGAAACTTTTGCATCTCGTATCACAGATGATATGCGTTCAAAAGGTGGTGTATTTGAAGGTTTGAGTGTTGAACAATCTATGTTTGCAATGAAGCAAATTATAAGTTGGGGATATGGCGAAACCGGACAATTTAATCAAGAAGTTGATATTATGTTTGACTACTTAAAAGGTTGTTCAGGAACAATATCTGTAGAAAACTCTACTCAAATAAAAGCTCTTGTTGATAGAGTTTGTGAAGATGGTTCAATGATTGATATTACCGGTAACAAACCTATTATGGCAAGACATTTTGAAGTAGGAAACTGCGGTGAAACAAGTAATCTTGTTACGGAAAAAGCTGCTTCTGGCGTTACAGAAGACAGCGGTGACACATTAAATCGCCTGTTTATGAAACCAAACACCATTGTTTCTACAGAACCTATTTTTGAAAATCTTGGTAAAGGTAAAGACATTAACCTTTCTGTTGATGAAAATTTAAGCATCAATAAATTGAAAGGTAACACTATTAATGATGGCTCAATCATTAAAGAAAATGTTTCTGCGGATGAAATAGATAATATTGAAGCTAAAAATACAGATGTTTTGGTAAGAGAAACTCGTAAAGGTGTTAATAACGGAAAAATTAAAATACCTACAAAGGGAAAAGGTACCAATTTCGCATTTACAAATCAAGGTAACGGTATTGGTTACTAATCAGTATAAAAAGCACCTGAATTTAGGTGCTTTTTTTATATTTTATTACCGAAAGAAACTGTTAAGTTGTGGATAACTATCTCAAAGATTAGCTCATTTTTTAAAATTTAGTTGAAAAAAAGAGAATAAGTGGTATCTTGTGCTAGATTTAATAATTTAAAGCCGTGCGGGGCTGTCCGCACATAATATTTTGGAAGGATAAAAACATGGCTATTCGTGTTGGTATTAACGGATTTGGACGTATTGGTCGTCTAGTATTTCGTGCAGCTCAAAACAGAAATGATATTGAAATCGTTGGTATTAACGATTTAATTGATGTTGAGTATATGGCATATATGTTAAAATATGATACAATGCATGGCAGATTTAATGGCACTGTTGAAATTAAAGACGGCAAACTTGTTGTGAACGGCAAAGAAATCCGTGTAACAGCTGAGAAAAATCCTGCAGACCTCAAATGGAATGAAGTTGGTGCAGAATATGTTGTAGAATCTACAGGTTTATTCTTAACGAAAGAAAAAGCTCAAGGTCATATTGATGCAGGTGCAAAATACGTTGTTATGTCTGCTCCTTCAAAGGACGCTACTCCAATGTTCGTTTACGGTGTTAACCACGAGACTTACGCTGGTCAGGACATCA
>JAFYWO010000043.1 GCA_017557925.1 Alphaproteobacteria bacterium
GCGAAGAGAATGGTTTGTATCCGATTGGTGCAGACCGATATATGAGATTTTTATTTATGAAGCAGTAGCTCGTGGCAGATTAAAAGCCCCGGGCTTTTTTGATGATCCGATTAAAAGAATGGCTTGGTTGGGTGCTAACTTCATAGGACCGTCACAAGGAATGCTTGACCCTACTAAGGAAATCACAGCAGAACAAATGATGTGTGAAAACGGATTCAGTTCTCGTTCTGATTCAGCTATCAGGTTGAATGGATCTGAATTCTTTAAGAATATTCAATCTTTAAAAACAGAAAATCAGGGACTCAAAGAGGTGAGTATCACTACACCTCAGACACAAGAACTGATTCAGGAAGATAACAAACAAGATATAGGAGGAGACAGTGAAGCATAGACAGTTTATTAACTCCGCCCTATTGGATAACAATGTGGGGAAAATTGAGTTGTGGGGCGATGTTTATGAAACACAACCTTGCGACTTATGGACTGGAGAGCCATTAGACACCCAATGCATTACTATAAAAGATTTTAAAGAAGCTTTAAACAGGGTTCAAAACTGTTCAAGTATTGAACTTCATTTAAACTCTTACGGTGGTGATGCAACGGTAGGTATTGCGATTCACAATCTTTTAAAGGCTTCAGGCAAAAAGATAACTTGCGTAATTGATGCAGTTGCGGCGAGTGCTGCATTCACGATTGCTATGGCGGCGGATGAAGTTAAAGTTTATTCCGGCTCAATTCTTATGTGCCACGAGGTTAAAAGCTTTATGTTCGGTTACTACGGTAACGAAGATTTAAAGAAAATTGAGAACGGTAATACAGCTTATAACAACTCTGCGGCGGCTATGTATTCTCAGAAATCCGGCATGAGTAAATCTCAATGCTTAAATCTGATGAAGAAAGAAACATGGATGACAGGGGCTGAGGCTGTTAATTATGGATTTGCAGACAGCTTGATAGAAACCGCAGAAGAAAACGCACCGGTTGAATTAGTGAATAAAACCACTCTGAAAATCAACGGAGTTGAACACGATATTAGCGGATTAAAAATCCCTGATGAATTTATACAGCATACAAAAGGGATAAACATAACAAATTCAGGAGGAGATAGCATGTCAAAAACAAATTTGAAAGACCAAATCATTAACGCTATATCTTCTATCTTCAAAAACAATGCTGAAGTTGAAGAAGAAGATAAAAAAGAGGCGGTAGCTGAGGAGGAAGAAGAAGAAAAGCAAAACGCTGAGGGTGAAGAAGAAGCACCTGAAGAAGAAGAAAAGGAACAAGAGGAAGAAAAAGCAAACGTTTCAGAAGTAGAGATTGCTAATTCTGCACGAGAAGCTGAACGCAAAAGAATCCAAGAGATTGAAGCGATTGCAGACTCAATTGATGCTGACTTGGTTCAAGAAGCTAAGTTTGGAAACTCTGCTTGCGATGCTAAAGAATTGGCATTAAGAGCAATGCAAAGAGAAAAAGAAAAAGCAAACCAAGCATTAGACAAACTTCAATCTGATAACGAGGACAGTAAAGTAAATGAGGTTGGTTCTGAAGCTGCAAAAGCTGATGACCCAAGCGAATTACAAACAAAAACAGATATTGAAAA
>JAFYWO010000044.1 GCA_017557925.1 Alphaproteobacteria bacterium
AAAGTTCGTATGACAACTAATTATGAAACAGTTGGTAAAAACACTGAATTTTATGTTGAAAGATTAAATGAACAAATTATTATTAATTGTTTTATAAATCCTGCTACTAATTTTCCTTGTATTTCTATAACGATAGAAAATAAAGAAAAAGATTTAAGAGCTAAAGTTAATAATTTGTTGAACATCAATGCTAGAGATATTGATAAACATTTTGATAAAATTAAAGAAATAACCTCTAATGCTATTAAGAAAGTAGAAGGTAATGATGCAAAATTTGATAAAATAAGAGAAATTACTTCTAATGTGGTTAAACGAGTTGATGGGATGGAAAAACATTTTGATAGAATTAAAGTTATAACAAATGATATGGTGAAAAAAGCTGAAGATAAGGCTTTAAAAATAAAGCAAAGGGTTGATGAAAAGGATATTGAAAATTCAAAGGCTGTTTCAGCATTTAAGAAAGTGACTGAAAAAATAAGAGGGTTTAGAAAAAAACAGTAAGTGCATAATATGATTTTGTATTGGTTTTTATAATTTTTTATTTTGGGGGGTATAATGGTGCTTTTTAGATTTTTTTTAGTTGTTTTTTTGGTTTCAGGAATGCTTAACGTTCCTTATGGAGTTTGTGGTGACTTTGTTGAGGAAGAGGGTGAGTTTGAAATTTTTGAAGAAGATGATGTTGAAGAAGATGTTGCTGAAGAAGATACAAAAGTTTTAAATCAAGAACAAAATTTGGAAAAAGAGGAAGAAGTAAGCGGAAGTTTTATTCCTGAAGGAGAAATTGATACTAAAGGCGGTAATAATATTATAAGAAACAGAGATAACTTACCTGTAGTAAAAAGTATGGAATTGTTTAATAAGCTTAAATATGGGCGAAAAGTTAAAAATAGTGAGATTGAAGGATGGTTGTATAATGTTTCTGATGTTAATGAGTGCTTAGATAACGGAAAAACAATGCTGTTACAAATGGTGGCAAATTCTTCAGATATAGATGCGATGGATTTACTTATTGGTTATGGTGCAGAATTGGAAACAAATTGTCAACCTAAGTATAATGCTTTATTTGTGGCTGCGCAAAATAATATTTCTTCAAAAGTTATTGATTTTTTGATTAATAAAGGAGCTGATATTGTTGTAAAAGATTATGAGGGAAATACGGCTTTGTTGATTGCAAGTTCATCTAATCCGAGTGTAGATGTAATTGGGGTTTTGGTTGAATACGGATTAAAGGTAGATGCGCAAAATAATTTAGGATTTACTCCTTTGATGTTGGCAGTTCATCAAAACAGTATTGAAGTTGTTAAAGAGTTACTCAAAAACGGGGCAGATGTTAATATTAAAGATAAAAAAGGAAGAACGGCTTTAATGGCGGCAGCTGTTCGTGGTGATGATGATATTATGCAGTTACTTATCAGCTATGGAGCAGATTATAATGTTGTTGATATAAATAAAATGAGTGTGTTGGATTATTATAACAAAAATAAATATTTGAAAGATAAAGAATATAAGGAAAGCAAATATTTGTCTCCATCAGAAAAATTGGAACTTCAGTATACTTATATTACAGACAATCATTATAAGTATAATAAGGCTCTAAGAGAAAGTATTTGGGATGGTGATGCCGTTGCAAAAGTTAAAGAAGCAATAGACAGAAAGGCAGATATTAACTCCTTAGATGATAATGGTTGTACTCCGTTATTTAATGCCGCAAGAAATAGAAAACCTGTTGAGGTATTTGAATTGTTGCTTAAAGCAGGAGCAATGGTTAATGCAGTATGTGTTGAGGATTTATCTGCATTGATGATGGTTTCTACTTTGGCGCAGGGACGTGATAATTCTAATGAAGCCATTAAAAAGCTTAGACTTATGAATGACTATAATCTTAATATCAATGCGGTTGATAAAGGTGGTAACACAGCTTTGATGTATGCATTAAACAGTGGAGCAGATGTTAATTATGTGGTTAGCTTATTAACACTTGGTGCTGATGTTAATGTAGTTAATAACAATGGTGATACACCTTTGGGGATTGCGGTAAAACGTAATGCTCCTATGAAAGTTTTAGAAGTTTTGATTGAATATGGTGCTAATTTGGATTTTAAAGATGCCGGAGGAGAGACCGTTTTGTGGTATTTATTAAAGAACAATAAAGATGTTGAGAGAATTATTTTGTTGCTTGAGAGCGGGGCGGATACATCTATTGTTAATAAAATAGGCAAAACACCTTTGTGGCATTTACTTCTAAATAACGAGAATCAAGAATTATTGAATGCGTTTATTAAATATGATAAAAATCTTAATACTCCAAATACAAGCGGAGATACTCCGTTATTGTTTGCGGTTAAGAATGATTATCCGACTGAAGTTATTAAAACTATGTTGTTTTATGGAGCTAATCCCGAAATTAAAGATAGAAACGGCAAAAATGCAATGGATGTTTTAAGGGAAAGTAAATTTTTTGATGCAACCATTAAAGAACAAACAAGAAAGAAAGTTTTAAGCGGTTGGTAGAGCTTCTTGTTGTAACTACTTAATTTAAAAGAAGTTTAAAGCCCTTTGCTGGTATATTGTAGAGGGCTTTATTG
>JAFYWO010000045.1 GCA_017557925.1 Alphaproteobacteria bacterium
AATTCTTCAGTTATTCTGAAAAAGAGCCGACAGATTTTGAATATAAACTGTCTTTCAATAACAGGATAGAAACAAGACTTACCGGAGATTTATACCTTGCTCCGTTCTATAATTACGAACAAGCACAAACAAGAGGAGCCCGAAGCTCACGTTCACAAAACACATTTGGCTTGTCCTTAACTTATAATAAGAGTTTTGACCTCTAAATATAACCTAAATCATAATTCGTAACAGAGGAGTCCAAAATATGAATTATTTAAAAATTGAACAAAAACTAATAGATTGGTATAAAAATATTCCTGATACTATAAAAAAATCAGTATTATATTCATTTTTGTTAATCAATTTGGCTTTTTTGTTCCATACTATTAATTTTATGTTTGGTGATCACGATTGGAATTATGTAAAACAAGCAACATCTTGGAAGGAGGGCGCTTTTGAAGGTCGCCCTCTGCATTTTGTTTTGCAAAGAGTGTTTTTTGGTGGGCAAGTATTGCCGATATTAAATAATGTGTTTTCCTTTTTTGCGCTTAGTCTTAGTTCGGTAATGCTTGCTAAATATTGGAAAATACCAGCATCAACTCTGAATTATACCTTGTTTGCAACGTTTATAGCGGTTATGCCATATACTCTTGTTTGGTTATTTTATGCAAAAGATGCTTTAATCAATTTGTGTATACCGCTAATAATAATGAGTTCATTATTTTTGGCAAAATCAAAAAAAACGAGCAAAACAGAGCTGATATTTATCAATTTATTATCAATATTTTTAATGTTTTTTGCTTTATCTTCTTATGTCGCATCAATAAATATGGTGGGTGTTTGTGTGATTGGTGCAATATTAAGAGATTACTTAAAAGAGGATAAAAAATTAGTTTCAATAATAAAGGAATATATATCAACTGCAATAAATACAATACTCTCGCTTGCTTTATTTAAGTTATACCTTATGGTTTTCCCTACAGATGCATCTTATAATACCAAAATAATCCCACTTGATTTTGTTATAGATAAGTTTTTTATAACTATAGAGGCTATGTTTGGGCAATTTACGGTAATATTGCCGTTTATGGATTATAAGTATAAGATAATTTTGCTTGCAATGGTATGTTTTAGTTTGGTAGTTTTACTGACAAAAGCTCCAATTAAAAAATATGTATCAATACTCGGACTTTTGTTCTTGGTGGTGTTTTCATCAAAATTCGCATATTTCATTTCTGATGCAAGAGGGGAAATTCTCGCAGAAATGGAAGAATTGGCCTATGTCCCAAGACTTGACTTTTATGGTATAGTATATGTTTATGCTTTATCTCTAAGTTTTATTTTAACGCTAAAGTCAGGAATTTTTAGAAAAACAGGTATAATTCTTGCAGCAATCATAACTTTTATGTCAATAGTAAGAGATGCCTATGCCTTAAAGACTTGGAAACTTGGTTTTGATGCAGAAATGAAAATCCACGAGCGTGTAGTATCAAGATTAGAAGAACATCCGCAATTTATTTTAGGAAGGAATTATCGTGTATTCCAGATAGGAAGTATTTCATTAAGAAAGAATTTCTATAAAAAGCAATATGGTGAAAAAATAGGTTTAGATACGCTTGAAACATCATTTACACCAAATTATATGTCATTTTTGGTTTATAATTTCTACTATCCGCAAAACTTGTTTCATCATAATGTTCAAGAATATGCTTTATCTCCTCGTGGCAGGGACTTTATTTTGCATCAGGCAAAGCCATGGCCGTCAGAAGATTCAATCTACATAGACGGAGATATTGTGATTATAGTCTTAACACAAGAGGGGTTGATGAAGTCAATATCTAAAATAAAAAACAATATATTGAGGTAAAATATTTACTCCAATAAAAAAAGAGTGCTTGTAAAATGCACTCTTTTTTTGTAATTAAAGAATAGTGATGTTACTTCATCATATTAAGAACATCATCTAATTTAGGATAACTGCAACCATTACTTCCAAGTAAAGTATAAGTAATAGGAGTTGAGAATATTTTTTGTGCAGTTTCCAATAAATCTTCTTTAGAAATACTTTCAATACGTCCGACAATCTCATCAATAGGAATTACACGTTTGAATAGCAATAATTGTCTTGCCATAATTTCGGCAGTTGTAGATGAACTTTCCAAAGACATTAAAAGACTTGCTTTAATTTGAGTTTTTGCTCTGTTAAGTTCTACATCTAAGACTTTGTCGTTGACAAGTTTTTTTATTTCAGTAGCCACTACAGGTAAAAGCTCATTTAATTCTTTAGCGGTAGTTCCGGCGTAAATGCCAAAAACACCATCATTTTTCAAAGCCTGATTAAAACTGTTGATTGTATAAACGAGTCCTCTTTTTTCTCTTATTTCTTGGAATAATCTGGAAGACATACCTCCACCGAAAATAGTAGATAATACAGAATATTTATAATATTCTTCATTCAAATAAGAAGCTCCTTTAAAACCTAAAACCAAATGAGTTTGCTCAATATCTTTAGTTTCCACCAAAGAGCCACCTACATAAATTTGTTTATCAGACGAAGGAGTGCTCAAAACAGAAAGTTCACTCATTCTGTCCTCAATCATCTTAACAAATTTATCGTGGTCAACTCTACCAACACAGGCAACAACCATATTATCAGCGGTATAACGTTTTTTCATATAAGACAACATTCTGTCTTTTGTAAAACCTCTGACAGTATCTATAGGTCCTAAAATGGTTCTACCTGTTGCTTGTTTAGGAAACGCAGTTTCTTGGAAATAATCAAATACCAAATCGTCAGGAGCATCTAAAGATTGCTTAATTTCTTGAACGACTACTTCTTTTTCCTTAACCATTTCAGCTTCTTCAAATAAAGGAGAAGTAATAAAATCAGAAATAACATCTACTGCTAATTCTAAATCATCTTTAAGCATTTTGGCATAAAAACAAGTAAAATGGCGAGATGTATAAGCATTTGTAGCACCACCTACATTTTCAATATCTTCAGATATTTGAAGGGAGTTTCTTTTTTTAGTTCCCTTAAAAACCATATGTTCAATAAAGTGAGAAATACCATTATCCTCAATGTTTTCATCAGCAGAACCTGTGTTAATCCAAATTCCGAAAGAAACACTTTCAATTTGCGGACGAGGAGCAGTAATAACTCTTAATCCGTTTTTAAGTATAGACTGTTTTATTTCCATAACTACCTATTCAAAATAAAATTAAAAACACATATTAGAAGCAATATAGTAAAACAAAAAATAAATCAACATAAACCAACATTACTCTTTAATTTTTTTTAATTAACATATATGTATATATATAATCAACTTTTTTTATTATCGGAGAAAATAAATGAAACAAATGCCTAAATTTGCCGTAATATTATCAGGGTGCGGAAGAGCTGACGGAAGTGAAATACATGAAGCAACACTTGCTCTTTTAGCTATAGACAATAATGCTTGCACTTATCAAATATTTGCTCCCGATATAATGCAAGCATCAACGATTAACCACCTTACATCACAAGAACAAAAAGAAAAACGTAATGTATTAGAAGAATCTGCACGAATAGCCAGAGGTAATATATCAGCGTTATCATCCTTAAACATAAATGATTTTGATTGTATATTGTTGCCCGGCGGCTTAGGGGCAATAACCAACTGGTGTAACTTTAATTCCAAAGGACTTGAATGCGATGTAAACCAAAATATACAAAAAGTTTTAGAAGAAGCATATAAAAATAAAAAAGTAATAGGTGCAATGTGTATAGCTCCGGTATTGGTAGCCAAGGTTCTCGGAAAAAATAAAATAACTCTGACTATAGGTAATGATAAAAATGTAAAAGAGATAATACAAGAAACAGGTGCAATACACGAAGACACAGAGGCTACACTTGCTTGTGTAGATAGCAAAAATTTAATCGTAACCACGCCAGCCTATATGCTCGCAACATCAATAAAAGAGGTTGCAACAGGTGCTGATAATATGGTTTTAGCAATGAAAGAGTTGGTAACAAGGTCTTGACATGACTAAAAAATAATACTACTTTGAAGCCTAAACAAAAAATAATTATAATATATTTATGCTTATGAAAAAATACGATTTATTGTCCAATAAAGCAGAAAACTTTATGGCAAATAATGAGATTGAAAAAAATCTTTCTACGGCTTTATCTTTAAGCAAAAATGAGGCATACCTCAAAGAGGTTATAGAAAAAGCCAGACAGGCCAAAGGTTTAAGTCCTATTGAGGCGACATCTTTGTTGTTGAGCAATTTTGAAATGATAAACCAATCAATATTAGAAATAGCTCAAACCATAAAAGAGGATTATTATGGTAATCGTATAGTTTTGTTTGCTCCGTTGTATTTGAGTAATTACTGTGTTAATTCATGCACATATTGCCCTTATCACATATCAAACAAGACTATGCCAAGGAAAAAGATGACACAAACAGAGATAAAACAAGAAATATATGCTCTGTTGGAAATGGGACATAAACGACTAGCGCTGGAGTTGGGAGAAGACCCTGTTCATAATCCGATTAGTTATGTTTTGGAAAGTATAGAAACCATTTATTCAATTATCCATTCTTCAGGTGAGATAAGAAGAGTTAATGTAAATATAGCAGCAACAAGTGCAGAAAATTACAAACTCTTGCAACAGGCAGAAATTGGTACCTATATTTTGTTTCAAGAAACGTATAATCAAAAAAATTATGAACTCTTGCATCCGAGAGGTCCTAAATCTGATTATGCTTACCATACAGAGGCAATGGATAGAGCCATAACAGGTGGTTTAGAAGATGTAGGACTTGGTGTATTGTTCGGTCTTCATAACTATGCTTATGAGTTTATGGGATTGCTTATGCATAGCCTCCATCTTGAAAAAACTTATGGTATAGGACCACACACAATAAGTGTTCCACGCCTTTGCCCTGCAGATGGTATAGATGTAAATTCTTTCTCCAATGCGTTACCGGATGACATTTTCTTAAAAATCATTGCGTTGTTGCGAATATCTATTCCTTATACCGGCTTGATTATCTCAACCAGAGAAAAGAGTTTGGTCAGAGAAAAAGCTCTATCTTTAGGAATATCGCAAATAAGCGGTGGTTCAAAAACAACGGTTGGCGGTTATTCGGTTTATTCAAACCCCAAAGATACCGCACAATTTGACATTTCAGATAACAGAACACTGGATGAAATTGTTTATTGGTTGATGAAAAATGGTCATATTCCGAGCTTCTGCACTTCTTGCTATGGTAAACACCGTCAAGGAGAAGACTTTATGAAAATTTGTAAATCAAAACAAATTTCACAATTCTGCACACCCAATGCGCTATTGACATTGCAAGAGTACTTAAACAACTATGCTTCAAAAGAAACCAAAGATTTAGGCATAGAACTGTTAAAAAAAGAACTGCAAAAAATCTCAGGAGTTAGAAAGACGATAATAGAAAATCGTTTGAAACATCTAAACCAAACAGGAAACGTAGTTTTTTTCTAATTGAAATTTCCCCGAATATCTAAATAAGATATTTCGGGGATTTTTTTAATGTTTTTTCTTGACAAAAAGTGTGATGTGTATTATTTTTATGTCGATATTAAGTATTTTTTTTATAAAATTTGTGTTTATGTTTAAGAGATTAATGCAAGTAATTGTCACGAGATGTGGCGGTTCTTGGGTAGAGCGTTATTTTCTATCAAATAAAGAGATGATAGATTATGCCATAAAAAATAATTTGGAGAATAGAATTATGGACTGTATAAAAGCCCAAAAGCTGTCTCCTGAGCAAGTAACTGAAATATTGAAAAACAATGAGGGTAATCCGGTTCAAGAGATTCTTCTTAGTAATTATGAACTTAATGAAGAACAACAATTAGTTCTTTTTGAAAGAAAAAACTCGCTGTTGATAGAAACATATTTGGCACCTCATGGGTATTTAGAACCTAAGAGAACTCTCTCTAAAAAAGCGGAGTTTGTTTATGTTGAAACAATGATAAACAAAAACTCCAATGTCGGTATAGAAATGTTCAAAGCCTATGTTGACAATAAAAAGAGAGAAATATTAACCAAAGAGTTACTTGAAATTGCTATGGCAAAAATAGCATCTTCAAACGAGGAGTGCGTTGCAGCTAAATATCTTCTTAAAAAAGCTTATCTTAGTGAAGAAGATGAAATTTATTTGGTGGAAAATGCAAGCAAAGAGTTGATAGAGGAATACATTTCCGTAAAGCAACTCTACTACGAAAGCTCACAAAAACTTCTGATTGAAAAGTTTTATGAAATAGGTAAAACACATCAAGAAGTTTACGGCTTTTGGCCGAAAGCTATGCAAGTTTTTAGGGCTAAAAGAAAAGAGGAACTTATGCTTCTGCATCCGGAAGGAGTAGTTCCGTAGAAAATTGAACCCCATATGTGTTTTGCACACAGTGGGGTTTTTATTGAAAGCAAGTAAATTTTGTGTGATATTATTAAAAAAAGGAGTTATTATGAACCGTTTTAAGCCAAAAGAACACCTTATAGGTGAGCGAATTATTCTTCTTAAACGAGAAGAAACGCACGAAGAAGAAATGATTGAGGCAATCAATGAAAGCCGAAATGAACTGAGAGAATATCTGTTTTGGGTAGATGGCACCAAAGACCTCTCAGATGTAAAAAAAGCAACTCAAATGTTTAAAAAACAATGGGAAGAAGATGTTGAGTGGGCGTATGATATCTATGAGCTTGATACTCATATCTTGCTTGGTTCTATTGGTGTTCATAACATAAAATTCATCAATCGCTCGGCAGAACTCGGCTATTGGTTAAGAACATCTAAAACTAATCAAGGATATATGAAAGAAGCCATTCTTATACTTGAAAAAGAGTTGTTTGAACACGGCATTCATCGTCTAACAATTTGTTGTGATGTTTTTAATAAAAAATCTTCTAATACTGCAATAAGGGCAGGGTATAAGCTTGAAAGTGTAGCAAAAGAGGCGATATATCACTATACCGGCCTGCATGACATTGAAACTTATGTAAAATTCAGTCCTTACCCATTAACCGGTTTCTAACAAAAAAACACCTACTCAAAATAGAGTAGTTGTTTTTTTGTGTAGTTTTTGTTGCTAGGTCTAAAATGTTTGAATTTAGATAAGAATATCTTCACCAAAGTTTTTAACCAAGTTTTCTGCAGAAATTTCTGCCTTAACTTTAGGGTTAACAAAGATGAATTTATCACCACTAAATTCAACTCTGCAATCAAAAAAGTTTTGTACCAAACCGCGTGAACGTGCATTCTTCTTTACTACGCCTTCTGCTAAATCAATGTATTCATCAGTTCCACAGATAAGAGCTACCGGAGATGTCTCACAAGAATCTTCCCCATCGTAGGTCTCTGCAATAGCAAAAATTATACGTTCCTGAACCAAATTGAACTCTTTACAGAGTACTAACAAAGAAATTGCATCAGGCGTTTTCTTTGTTTTACTTCTTCTTACACCACACTTCTTCATAAGGATAGTTTCTAGATAATTTAACATAAGCTTATACAATCAACTACATACTTATCACAAGAAAAACAATTTTGCAATAAAAAAATGTATTTTTGTCTAAAAAAATGATATTTATTAGATGTTGGTATAATCTTTGTTATGATGACAAGATAAAAAAAGGCTACAATTTCTTGTAGCCCAAAATTTTTCTATATTTGAAAATTTTAGTAAGAACGAGCATAGATAACATCTATGGTAGCTTTTTTACCCGTAATTAAGCAAACGCCTTCTGTTCCACTTTGCTCAAAAGGAATGGCTCTAATGTTGATACGCATTTCTTTTAATTTTTCAATGCAATCTTCATCACCACACCATTTACCTTTAATAAAAGCAACTTTTGGTGCGTTCTTGTTATTCTCAAGATATACGTTAGAGTTTTTGAAATACTCTTCAAAAGCTTCTGGAGTTGTGATATCTGTTCTGATATTATTATCCATTCTCTTTCTTGCATTATCAAGCATTTGGTCTTGAATGTTTTTGAGCTTTTGTTCAATGGTTTCAACAAATACGTCAAAAACTTCAAAGTTTTTCCAATTGTTTTTATCGTTTATGTTCAAACGATTGCGCCATAATAAAGCATTTTTATCTAAATCTTTAGGACCAACCTCAACAATAATGGGCGCACCTTTTCTGGTCCATTCCCACATTTTATCAACCCCGTCTTTTAGGCGAGTATCAAGTTTAACTCTTATTTTTTCGCCTGCAAAACTTTTAGATTTTAGTTCATCTTTTAGTTTATTTGCATAAGCCAAAATATCTTCTTCTCTGGACTTATCTTTAAGCAAAGGCACAATAACAACTTGATAAGGAGCAAGTTTTGGAGGAACAACCATACCTTCATCATCTGCGTGTGTCATAATCAAACCACCGATAAGACGAGTAGAAACACCCCAAGACGTAGTGTAAGCAAATTCTTGTTCATTATTTTGATTTACAAATTTAATATTTGCTGATTTAGCAAAGTTTTGTCCTAAAAAGTGAGAAGTTCCTGCCTGTAAAGAACGACCATCTTGCATCATAGCTTCAATACAATAGGTGTTTACAGCTCCCGGAAACTTATCAAATTCAGGTTTTTTACCTGTTAAAACAGGCATAGCCATATCATTTTCGCATAAATCTTTATAAACATAAAGCATTGTTTCTGCTTCTTTTTCTGCTTCTTGGAAAGTTGAGTGTGCAGTATGTCCTTCTTGCCATAAAAATTCACGAGTTCTTAAAAATAGGCGAGGGCGCATTTCCCATCTGACCACGTTTGCCCATTGGTTAATCATAACAGGTAAATCACGGTATGAGTGAACCCATTTAGAAAAAGAATCAGCAATAATTGTTTCAGATGTAGGGCGAACAATAAGGGGCTCTTCAAGCGGGCTTGCGGGAACTAATTTACCATCAACCGATGTCAACCTAGAGTGGGTAACCACTGCCATTTCTTTAGCAAAACCTTCAACGTGTTCTGCTTCTTTTTGAAAATAGCTTAAAGG
>JAFYWO010000046.1 GCA_017557925.1 Alphaproteobacteria bacterium
AAATTTTAGACAAAGCAACAGAATTGATTTGCTATATAAATAAAACAGATATATATTCAATATTGTTAATTGTTTTAACGAACTACATAAGGATAAAAAATGTCATTATTTCAAATAGCAATAGGTTTTTTACTGTTAGCATCTTGGGTTGCAAGACCATTTTTATATAAACCGGCAGCAAAATATTTCAAACCGGAAATTTCTTCTCTTTTTACCAGTTGTTGGTTGTTGGTAGGATTAGCGGTTACATTTCCTTTTCTTGGACATCTTTTGGAATTTAAGGGGCAAAATGTTTTATTTTCCCCATATATTTTGATTAGTATATATAAAGGAGTAACTCTTTTTTATCTTATATCTATGCAACAGGCTATCAACAAAAACAGCACATCATCATCTGTTTTTTTGGGGTTTATAGCATTAGCGCTGGGAGCTTTGGTAAATAATCTGTTTTTCCACGAAAACCTTGGGTTAGTGAAAGTTGTGTGCATTGTTTGTTTTGGTGTTTTAGGATTTTTATTTTTACAAAAAGGTGATGCTAAAAGACTATCTCGTAAGGATTTATATTATTTCATAATTGTTGCTGTTATAATGGCTTCATACACTGTTGCTGACCACTTAGCAATTCCAAAAGTCGGTTGGTATGCTCATTTATTGGTATCTTCGGTAGCAATGTTTTTAACAAGCATAATTTATAAATCATCAAAAGCTTCTTTAAAAGTTATATTTACCAATAAGACTATAATAATAGCCGGTATATTCTATACTTTATCTGAGTTTTTTGTAATTTATGCTTCATTTAATATATTACCTGTTTCTATCGTAGCAGTCTTTTTAAGATTATCAACTCCGATAATAATGGTTATTTCTGCGGTTAAATACAAAGAGCAGGATATAAAAAATCAACTCGGATTCGGTTTGGCGGCTATAATATTAGCTTTACCTATAATCTTGGGATAACAGATAAAAAAAAGAAGCTCCGAATAAAATTTCGGAGCTTCTTTGATTAGACAGATAAATCAGTTCTTAATTTCCAATCTGGTAAAATAGTCTGTTCCGTTTAAACCGCCACCACCTTTTAATACTTTTATCTTGGTATTAGGATTAATATCGCGAATTTCGGGATATTGAGCCAAAGAAATTAAAAATCTACCTTTTGGACAATATACCAGATAATAGGTATTACCGCTGTGAAATTCTTTCTCCCACTTGGTTACTTGAACAAAAGGTTCTTTTTCAAATAATATATCTTTTTCTTTACTAAATTCACAAAGACATACTATACCCAAGATAAGAACATAAGTGATAGAAGAAAGCATCCAACCGTTTGATTTTGTTTTTTCGCCGGAACCACATAAATCATAATCATATCCTTCATTTTTATCGTTCAATCCTAAAAAGTAAGAAACTCTAGGAATTATGTCTGTATATAAGAATGTTCCAAGGAAAATATACACAAAACAGCCGATAAAATGTAAATCAATTATATCACCTATACGGCATAACCAAAACGTAGCGGTAAAAAGCGATAAATTGATAAATGCCCAACCTCCTCTGACGAAAGCGTCTTCTATTTCAATGTAGGCATATTTTAAGCGCAAGAACATAATAAAAGAGGCTATAACACCGAGCCAAAAGATGAGATTGTTACACCACATGAGAGGAACAACCAGAGCAGCACACAGTAACGACAAACCAAAAAATGTGTAATTTCCGTAATTCTTCCAGAAATTTACCACATCAGACTTCTTAATCTTAAAATCTTTCATAGCTAATAATATTTAAAAGTTAATAATATTCAAAACTATGAAAGATTTAGCATTGTTAAAGATATTTTTCAACTAAAAATTTTTCTATGTCTTTCATTGAAAAGAAAATATTTTTAACCCCTAATTCTTTTACTTTTTCTATGTTTTCAGGATTATTATTCATTTCACACCCCAGAAACGCAATTACTTCCATTCCTGCTTTTTGCCCTGCCCTCATACCGGCTAAAGAATCTTCAATAACAATACAATCTTCAGATTTATACCCCATAGTTTTAGCTGCCAATAAAAATAAATCCGGTTCAGGTTTTCCTTTTTCTACCATGTCAGCGGTAAATACTTTTTCTTTAGGAAAAATATCTTCAATGCCTACTGATTGTATTTTTAATGTTGTTTTTTCTCTGACACCGCCGGTTGCAATACATTGAGCAAAATTTTTATTATTGAATATTTCTAAAATTCCTTCGGTAGGTTTTAACCCTTTATGGATTTTTATAACATCACGTCTTGTTGATTCTTCCCAAAAATAATCATCGGTAATAATCCCGGCTTTATCAAGATTTTCTCTTTTGGTTTTATCGCTACTTCCGCCCATATAAAAATTTACGGTGTCAAAATCCATTTTTATTCCGTAAAGTTCATTAAGCATTTCTTGTCTTGTTTTAAGCCACAATTTTTCTGTGTCGGAAACAACACCGTCAAAATCCCAAATTATTAATTTTTTCATTTTAAACCTCTAAAAAAATGAGTTCAATAAATGACCACAGAGAGCATTTTTGGATATTTTATGATACAAATGTTAAGAATGACTAAAAAATCGCTCCAGAGTCAAAAAAATACCGTTTTTTAAAACTTGCAGAAAAAATCATAATGTTTATAAATATAAACAGAAAAGGAATCAAAAAAAATGGATGATAAAACAATA
>JAFYWO010000047.1 GCA_017557925.1 Alphaproteobacteria bacterium
GTGCGACAAAATATGTCGTGCGCATTTAAGTAGAGATAAATACCGTTAAATTAATTTTTTAACTTCCATAATTATAGTTGATTTTATTATTAAACTGTAGTATAATTAATTCCATAGGATTTTTTATGTCAGAGGAGAGTAAAATGGTTGAAGAAAATAAAAAAAGTTATTTTGATGAAAAAAAGATAATGACAGCTACAGAAACTCCGGTTTCTAAAATAAGAACAACGGATGACTTTAAAAAAGACATTCCTTCACATACGATAGACGATGATGAAAAAAGTATGGTTGAAGAAAATAAAAAAAGTTATTTTGATGAAAAAAAGACAAATACAGCTACAGAGCGCTCAGCATCTAAAAAGAAATTAATGGATGAATTAAAAAAAGATGTATCCAGAATGAAAGAACGAATTAGTATGAAAAAAATACTTCTCGGTTCTGCTATAGGATTATTGACAACTGCTTGTTCTCCGTCACAAAAAGAAATCAATGAAATGATAGACCAAGTTCCATTGAATAGACGCCATTCTTTAGTTTTGGATTATGATAGACAGTTATTAAAAAATATTGACAGTTTAGTATCTACCGGTAGCTCTGTTGCTGATGCCGTAAGAGAGTGTCACGATATTACTTGGGAAGAAGCTTGTAGTAAAATGCCTAAAAAATCAGAGTGGAAAGGCGAAGAATATGTTGTTAAAGAAGAAGCCCAAAAACAATTAGAAAAATCTCGTGAAACAAAATACAGAACGGTTATGACACCTTATACTTCACGCATAGGAAACACGACAACAGTCAGAATGCGTCCCGTTACACATACTTATCATACATACAAACCTGAATATAGAGATAGTTTAGCAAGGGAAATAAAAAATAAAGAAAATTCCAAATCAAATACTTTATCAGACACTTTACAATTTGTAAAAATGCAAAGAGAAAACTATTAGCCTTTTGATTTGTTTTTTTTAGTAATAGTTTTCTATGGTAGAGATGTTAGCTAAAACAATAAAATACAGCTTTGTGTCTAAAACTTGTCATAACAATCAATGTAAAACACAAATAGTTTTGCTTGATTTTTAATAATTTTAAGCTAAATTACCAAAACAAAATAATGTTATAAAAGGTAAAAATGAATAAAATAGAACAAAACATAGGCTACAAGTTTAAAAACAGAGCATTGCTGGAGCAAGCTCTTACTCATTCCAGTATAACCCCAAATATACACCAAAACTATGAAAGATTAGAGTTTTTGGGGGATAGAATTTTAGGTTTAACCATTGCTGAAATGCTCTATGAGTTATTTCCTGATGACCCTGAGGGAAAAATAGCCTGCCGTTTTGCAGCTTTGGTCAGTAAAGAAACAGTTGCAGAAGTTGTAAATAATTTAGGCATAAAAAAAGAAATTCGTGTTCAAATGGATGAGGTTAGACAGAGCCTTAATGTGTTGTGTGATGTAGGAGAGGCTTTGATTGCTGCTATTTATTTGGATAGTAAGGACTTATCAGTGTCTAAAAAATTTATAAAAAATAATTTTCAAAAACTAATAGATACAAAGTCACGTCCTCATAAAGATTATAAGACTTTTTTACAAGAAGAAGCTCATCAACTTGGCTATAATATGCCGATATATAAGGTAATATCCAAAAACGGAAGCGAGCACGAACCGAATTTTTTGGTAGAAGTTTATTTATCTGATGATAAAAAAGCGCAAGGACAAGGTAGAAGTAAAAAACAGGCAGAACAACAGTCTGCTCAAAAAATGTTGGAAATATTAGGAATAAAAGATGTCTGATGAAATAAAAACAAGATGTGGTTTTGTTGCTCTTTTAGGAGCTCCAAATGCAGGAAAATCAACAATAACAAACAATTTTGTAGGGTCTAAAGTAAGCATTGTTTCGCCTAAAGCACAAACAACTCGTGCTACAATTAAGGGGATAGGAGTTTTTAATGATACTCAAATAATTTTTTTAGACACACCTGGTATATTTGCTCCCAAAAGAAGGCTTGACAGGGCAATGGTTGCCTCTGCTTGGAACGGGGTAGGTGATGCAGATATTTTGGCTCTTGTTGTTGATGCAAAACGTGGATTTGATGATGAAACCAAAGCGATAATAGAAAAATTAAAACAAACAAATCCTGAAGTTTTACTCGTGTTAAATAAAACAGACCTTGTAAAAGATGAAGAGTTGTTGTTGCTTTGTAAAGTTTTAAATGAGGCTTATAGTTTTAAGGAAACTTTTATGTTATCAGCCCTAAATAACAAGGGAACAGATGAGTTTTATGCGTATCTTGCAAAATCTTTGCCTGAAAGTCCGTGGTATTATCCTGAAGAACAAATGTCAGACCTTCCGTTAAAACTTTTAGCGGCAGAAATTGTTAGAGAAAAATTATTTTTATATTTACGCCATGAACTTCCATACGCTATAACCGTAGAACCGGAGTTATGGGAGAGAAGACAAGATAATTCCGTTCGTGCCGAAATGACTATATATGTAGAAAGA
>JAFYWO010000048.1 GCA_017557925.1 Alphaproteobacteria bacterium
AAACTTTGTTATTTTGTTCAACAATATGATGAAGAAAAAGCATCCCATGCTCTTAATGATTTACAAGGAATTATATCTAACTCATTCTCTCACAAAGCCAGTGCTTCATACGAGTTTTCACGTGAACTTTATAAGCGTTTAGATACAGACTATTCTCTTAATGTAGAAGACTTAACAAGGAATTTTTATCGTGTAGCCTTAAATAATCCTTATTTTGTAAGAAAAGAAGTAATCACAGATTATGGACGAGATACTTCTCAAATTGATAGAAGTGTTTTATCAGAGTTTGAAATACCTCATTTAAAATCAAGCCCAACTCTTGAAAAAGCTATGAAAACAATAGGTTTTGATCCGGAAAAAAGCTTTAGTGAAAATATGAAAATACTTGATGAAACAATTGGTTCAAATATTAACACCTTTGTTCGTTATGATAGATTTTTAGGAGATATTTACGAAGATGTAAAATTAAAAAAATCTTTATATGATGAAACAGAAGAAACATATAAATTTAAGCGCCTGAAAGGCAATAAATTTAATATGGTGTCATTTATTGAAGAAGCAGGTTTTTTAATGCTTGCAAATACAATAAAAAAAGGAAATGATTATGACTTAAAAGAAGCTATGAAATATTTACACTTTTCCGGCGCGTCTTCTTTTTATGCTCCTATTATTCCTGATTTGCTGGCTTTAAGCATACAAAAAGATGATAAATTTAGTAAAATGCCTTTAGAAGATAAGATTTATGTATACGAGGTAATGGAAGATAAAAAATTATTTTCAGAAAAATATGCAAACAAAATTGAATTCTTTAGAGAAATTGTAAATGATATAATAAATGAACCGGATAAAGAAAAAGCAACACATTATACAGAATTGTTATTAAGCCAAAAATATGTTGGCGAAAATTTAAGTTATAATGATGGCAAAAAGAAGAATGATATTGAATTTCATAAAGAAAAAGATATTTTAATTGATTTTTATGCCAAAAGTAAGTCTGATGATTTGGGAATAGATGATGGCAGTGATGAGTTTTACCAAAAAACGGCACTTATTGCTGATAAATTGTGTGAAAATGATATTGATAAATACAAACGCCCGATAAATAAATTCCCAAGAGATACGCTTAATGCTATTTTGGATAAGATTTCAACAAATATAATATCACAAGAATTAACAGCGCAATTACTTGGCGATAAAGGTAAATTAACCTTCTCAGGAAAAGATGCTAAGCAATACGATATGCACGCAAGAGTGATGTTAGCTATTGTTGCAGCATTAGCTGATAATCCCGAAAATGCCAAAACAGTTATAGACTTTTTAAGCTCTAAATGTACAGATGAATCTATCAATATGGTTTTTGATAAAATTCCAAAGAGCTACGATTTAAGACGAGGGAAAAAACTTTCAATTCAAGAATTATCTTTAGAGACTCAATTAACGTTTGATAAATCAACATTAGTAATGTTGCACGAAAATTTTTGGCATGCAAATCTTCCGGCTCGTGCATATATAATGAAGAGAATATTAAATGCTTATACTTCAAATCAAAAGGATGACGAACAAAAGAAAAATAAAAAACTTGATTTGGTTGTAGATATGTTTTTTGATAAAAAATCTCCATACTATAAAGAATCAAAAAAAATAATTCATGCAATCTATGATAACCTGCAAGATTATGAACAAGATTTAATTTTAGGAGCATTGGTATCTGCAAACCAAAAAGAAAAAGATAGTAAACAAACTCTTGGCGGAGAGGCTGTGGGAGAGGGCTTAAAAATGTTCTTTGAGAATAAAGGCCCTGCTTTTGTAAAATTTGGCCAAATGTTAAGTTATCTTCCTCAACTTGATGCAGAAATTAGAAAACCTCTTGCAAAACTTAGAGATAAAGCTGATATCCCTACAAGAGCAAAACTGTTTGAGTTATTAAAAGAAACTCTTCCAAATGAAGAATTAAAGAAAATATCAAGAGTTGATAAAATATTGGGAGCAGGGTCTTTCTTTATAACAACAAAAATTAATTATGAAGGCAAAGATTGTGTTGTTGCAGTTATGAGACCTTTTGCCAAAGAATTATCACAATCCGGTATGAGTATGATAAATAATACTATTGAATGTTTAGCTAAGCAGGATTCAAAATATGAAACATTGCGTAATATTGCATATCAGGCAAGAATTTCTGCAGAGAGCGAAACAGATATAGATGCAGATTATAGAAAATACAAAGAAGCAATAAAGATATATGATGATGTTGTTGTAACAACACCTGACGGAGAATTTAGACCAAATGTTCAAAAGTGGGAAAGTTATGGTGCTGGTAAAGATGGAAAAGTGTTTAAGATAATGGAGATGGCAGGAGGTTCATCCCTTACTTCTTCTAAAATTAGTGAACAACAAAAGCATGATATGGCAGTTGCTTATACAACTCTTGAACTTTGCAATTTATTAAGTGGACAAAGATGGGATACAGACCGCCACCAAGGGCAACAAAATTTTATGGAAACGAATAGCCGAGAAGATGGTTTCAAGAGGTTTATAATAGGTATATTTGATACAGGAGCACAAATTCAGCACGACCCGACAAAACGTGATAAAATAATGCTTGGCTCTATGCTTTATGGAATGGTTAGAGCAGCCAGAGAAGGAAAAAATATTGCAGATTACATGATGGAAAAAGTAAAAAGAATTGATAAAGTTGGTAATTTATTTAATATCAATACTCTTTACATTGATGAAGTCCAAAGAGGTTTGACTGCCTTATCTGATATTATAACCTATCAAAAAGAGATAAAGGACGATAAAGGTAATATTGTTCAACAAGAAAAAAGTTTAACAGCAAAGGATTTGGGTCAAATAGCAACAGCTATTTTGGAATCTGGTCTTGTAGATAAACATGTGTTAAAGACTATTAAAGCCAAAGCTATTCTTAATAAATTACAACCATTCAGAAAGGGATGGATTACCTCTCTTGATGAAGGTTTAAGAAAGATTTCATCCTCAATCCATATTAAGAAAAAAACAAATAATCATATCACTAAAGATGTGCCAAGAAAAGATAAGCCTCAACACGAAATTGATAGTATTTCAAATCAAGAGACAAAAACACGAGTGTTAGGTGTTGATGTCAAACATATACAATTAGCAGATGACGCTCTACGCTCATCCGGAAATAAACTTGCAGCATTTAAAATGATATCAAGATAGGTATTGTTGTTAGAATTTGTGATGTTTTTTCTTGATTTATATAGAGTTGTTACCTCTAAATCAAAACTGTTAAAGAAACAACATTCTTTAACAGTTTTTCATAAGATTATTTTATTGTATCATATCATCTTTATTGCATTGATTTATGAACCTTCGGATTGTGCTTCTATCAACCTTAAACATTCTGGCAATTTGAGTTTTAGGAATGTTTTGTTCAGCAAGTTGCAGAATTCTTTCTTTGTTTTTCTTTAAGTCTTTAAAAGCACTCTTACGACCAAATGGACGACCTAAGTGTTTCCCTTCAGATTTAACTCTTTTAAGTGCTTCTTTAGTTCTTTCAGATATTAGTTGTCTTTCAATCTCTGCTGCCAAACTGAAAGCAAAAGCAAGAACCTTACTCTGTATATCAGAACCAAGACGATAGTTCTCTTTTAATGTCCATATCTGACAATCTCGCTCTAAGCACTCTTTTAAGATACCCATTACCTCTAATAGATTTCTACCAAGCCTACTTAATTCTGATGCAATTAAGACATCTCCCTTTTTTAATTTTTTGAGTAATTTTCCAAGTTTTCGCTCATTTAATGGTTTGCGAGATGATATCTTCTCCTCCACCCATTTGCTAATTTCTATATTATTTGCTTCACAAAATGTTGAAATAGCAAGCTTTTGGTTTTCTAATACCTGTGTTTGAGTGCTAACTCTTATGTATCCATATATCATATTCAATCCTTTTAAAATATTCATCAGATTGAATAAAAATACACAAAAAAAGAGTGGAATAATTAAACCACCGATTAATTTTATCACTTTCACCATCATAAGCAAAATAGATAAAGAGTCAAACCAAATATTGGTTATGCTTTGAAAATAAATGAATTTTATCAAATCCACTATCTTTTTCCATTATATACAAAAACAGGTGGGCTAATCGGTGGTTTAATTATTCCACTCTTTTTTTGTGTATTTTTATTCAATC
>JAFYWO010000049.1 GCA_017557925.1 Alphaproteobacteria bacterium
TTAACTACCTTCCTGCTGTATGCAAAAAGGTAGTTTTTACATCTGTATTTTTACAGATAACCAGAAAGAGGGTTTCAAACCTCACATCAGTAATCAGCTGATGCGAGGTTAGGTTATTCCTTTACTTTTTAGATGTCAAACAAATTTTTTTCGGTTAGTAGATTATATAAAAAATATATTTAACTTTAAAAAACCACCCTAAAAAGGGTGGTCGGAGACAAAACATTTTGATTTGAAGTTTTATTTTATAAATTATCCATAATCTTTTGTTTTTCTCTATTAAATTCAGCATCACTAATAATACCCTTATCCCTTAGGGTAGATAATTTTTCTAATGTTTCTAAATTATCTATAGGTATAATGGTTTCTTGCGGAGTTTGCTCTTCAATCAAATTATTTGGTTCAAAAGCAAAGGTTAATAAAAGAGCAACTAGCCATGTAAGATCTGCTGTAAGTAAACCGAGCCAGCTTAAAGCTGAAATAGTAGCCAATTTGCTTCCTGTAATACCTTTATCTTCTGCTATTCTAATAGGTAGTCTTATTAACCATACTATTATTCTTATTGCAATTATTGCAATAATTGCATATACAATAAGCACCATTTTATTTTAATACTCCTTCAGGTACTGGACCATATTTATTTTCTTTAAGTTTTTCTATATCCATATCAAGTTCTCCATAAATAACTTATTTGAAAAGTGTAATGGATAAAAACACCATTACACTTTTATTTAACGTTATTTTTTATCTTTTAAGATAGCATTACCTTGTTTTATTTGAAGAAACTCATAAGTACCAGCCCATTGTGCCAATGGACCAAACAAGAAGAACACTAGAAATATTGTACCTGCACCAGCACAATTTTTGTATTTTTTTGTTTCTAGTTTTGAAGCAATTATAGCGTAAATTACACCAAGGAATATATAAAAAAATCGCCAAAATGCTTTCCACTCATTTTCATCAGCTATAATAATACCTGTTTCTTCCAAGATAACACCAACTATACCTAATATGACCAATGTAGCAACAGTTATTAAAAAAGATATTCCTACATTTTTCCAATTAACACCTTTCTTTTTATTGCTTTCTGCTTTTACAGGATTGTTCACTGTATTATCAGATAAAAGTTGTTGTTTCATTTTATTAAACTCATCTTCGCTCAAAATTCCTTTTTCTTTTAATTCGTTAATTTTTTCAAGTTTTTCTAAATCCATCATAGTTCTCCCAAAATAGTCACAATAAAAAAGCTCCCTTGATGAGAGGAAGCAGGAAGTTGAAACCTATTTTCTGGAATAGTGTAGTGTATTTAGTAACATATACTTTATTAACTACCTTCCTGCTGTATGCAAAAAGGTAGTTTTTACATCTGTATTTTTACAGATAACCAGAAAGAGGGTTTCAAACCTCACATCAGTAATCAGCTGATGCGATGTTAGGATATTCCTTTATTTTTTAGATGTCAAAAGATTTTTCTATAATACATTAAAGTTAGTAGGTGCTAAATCAATAATCATTGTTAGTGGTAGCTTTTTTATTATATAAAAAAATATAAACAAAATATTTGACAAAAAAATATTTTTTCTTATAATCATAACAAATAGCTTATTTTTATGTTTAACTTCTTAAATTAATACAATTATGAAAAAGTACCTAATCTATTTGGGCGCAATCATCTGCGTTGTGTTGGTAGGATTTTTTACCTGCTGCAAAGAGGAGAAAAAGGTTGAAGAAACTCCAGTAGTTATTGAAGAGCCGACACCGGAGCCTTACAAGGCAAAGCATACCACCACAACAGTGGATTTGGCCGGTGCTAAGACTTATCAGTATTTTGATGCTCAGAAGGGCGGTGCTGTCTCTGTGTCTGTAGATTATCCTACAACACCATACTCTAAGCCGATTGTAATTAAGTATGCTTATGCAAATGGAGATACGCATACTTATATTATTCCTGAAACTTTTGGTTTGTGGAAGAATGAGGCCGGAAAACTTCGTGTTGTGACTGATGAAAATTACACGGTATGGGTTCAGGGACAGACAAAGAAGGGTAAGTTCCACGAATTTATTTTTTATGCAGATCCTAAATTCAACGGAACAAAAATCAATCCTAACAGCTATCTTAATCCCCCGTCAGGGTTGATTAAGTATAGAAACTAGCTAAAACAAAAAGGCAGAGATTTAATCTCTGCCTTTTTTGCATTTAGACAACAGTAATGTCTTTTACGTCATCTACAACAAAAAACTTGATGTAAGCGTTTGTTTTTGTTTCGCCTTTATCCAGTTTTTCAACCGTTGTGAAGTAATAGAAACCATCACTTTTACCGTGCCAATCGTCAAAAGTAGACTTTGTTCTTGTGTCAGAAATCTTTACATCAAAATCTTTACCCCAATCGTTTATACGGCGAATGTCTTCAATTTCAAGCAATGACGCTTTTTTGATTAGAGGATTTTTTTGTAAAAAAATAGAAATTTGCTCTAATGCTTCTTCTTGACTAACATTGAAAAACATTGGGTTGAAAGAAACATATTGCTTTCCCGTTATTCTTTGTCCACAGCCATTGAAGTAGGAAAAATTACCAACAAAAATAGCAAAACGCTTGTCTACACAATCTGAGTTTTGTAGAGGTTTTAAATCTTTACCAACAAAATAAAAGCTAGATGTTATCATAAAAAAACAATTTAATAATTAGTACTTAAAAAACACATATAAAGTAATTTGTCTTGAGTTTCTTTAGTTTTGAATACAAAAATTAGATTCATAATTATAGAATATAGTTCTGTTAAGTTAAATCCGGTATAAAAAAAGTCAATAAAAATATTTGCTTAAAGACTTAATAACATAAAAAAAGCCTCCTGGAAGGAGGCTCTTTGGCTGCTTGACCTGGATTCGAACCAAGATTAACGGAGTCAGAGTCCGCTGTCCTACCATTAGACGATCAAGCATCATAAACAACACAAAAATTATTAGTATGTTTTGATATAAGTGTCAACAATTTTTAATTCAAAAAAACGTAAAAAATATTTGCAAAACAGTAAAACATAAATTACTTTAGAAAAACACTTATGTTAAAGGAGATTGGGTATGAGCGAAAAACTAAACACTTCTATGCTAAAAGCAATAAAAAGCTTTTTATTAGGTAAAAAAGATAGTGATATTTCACCTAGTGAGGCAGAAAAAATTCAAAAAGCTTCATATACATTAAATACTACAGAATTTAAAAAACATTTTTCTCCTACATATTTGTCAATTATACAAGGATTAGACAGTTCAGACAGGCAGGTTTTTGAAGCAACAGTTTATTACCTAACTCAAATTGCCATAAAGAAAAATAAGTATAAAAATGATATTATTAAAATAATGGAAGATAAGCTTTTAAGTAAAAGTTTAAGTCCTGAATTTAAAGAATATTTGAAACAATATATGCAAAAAATGTTAGTAAAAACAACTAATAAGTGATTTTTGCTTCTTGACTATAAAATAAATGGTATTATAGTTGACATCTGTTAAGCTTGCTTAACAATGACAGTGAAACTTAAATTATAACAAGGAGATAAAATGACAACAGGAACTGTTAAATGGTTTAACTCTCGTAAAGGATATGGCTTTATTCAACCGGAGAGCGGTGGAAAGGACGTTTTTGTTCATATTACCAAACTGGAAGAAAAAGGTTTAAGAAAGTTATACGAGGGACAACGTGTTAGTTATGAAATTTATGACGACCGTGGAAGAACTGCTGCAGGTGCTATTGAATTGCTTTAATAGTGCTTAAACTGTTGGACTATTTTTTGCCGTTTTCTATATAAAGAGAACGGCTTTTTTATATCTTCTTTTTTTTTGTTTACATCTCTTAAAAAAGTTGGTAATAAACAAAAAGCATTAAATGCTAATGTTTGTAACTTGTTGTAGGTGTTATATGTTTAAAAAAATAAAAGCTAAATTTCTTAGTATGAATTTTGTTGTTAATTATCGTAAAATATTGCCTTATGTTAAACCTTATTGGGGTAGGGCGATGATTGCTGTTTTGATAACTATTCCGATAGGTTCAATGGACGCAGTTATTGCTTGGGCATTAAAACCATATATGGATGTTGTTATGGTAGAAAAATCAACAGGAGGGACATCTACTCTCTTAATTCCTATTTTAATCATTGTATTTAGCTCTCTACAGAGTATATTAACTTATACCGCAACATATTTAAATACCTGGGTTGGTCATAGAGTATCTATGGATGTTAAGAAAAAGTTATTTGCAAAGCTTATGCATTATAACGCCTCATTTTTTGATAAAAATACATCAGGAGATATTATTGTTCGTTTCAATAATGACGTAGATGCAGCTTGTGGTGGTTTGCTTAATAATCTGAAATTGTTTACTACACGTTTATTTTCTTCAATATCTCTTATATGTGTATTGTTTTATAATTCTTGGCAATTAGCGATTGTTGCAACACTTGTTTTGTTTGGTGCTTTATTTCCTCTAACCAGAGTTCGTAAACGTATAAAAGGACTTATGGATAAAACCGTATTTACGGGAACAAGGGTTATTACTCATTATAACGAAACATATAGCGGAAATAGAATTATTTCTTCATACAATCTCTATGATTATCAAAATAAGCGTTTTTCAGATACATTAGATGATGTATTTAAGTTGGGTATGAAGATGATTCAACGAACAGGTATTATATCTCCCATTATGCATTTTGTTGTTTCGGTTGGTATTGCTATTGTGATATGGTTGGGTTCATATCTTATTGTGACACATCAAATAACAGCAGGTAGTTTTGTATCTTTTATTGCTGCTTTGATTATGTTGTATAATCCTATAAAAAGTATCGGTAATAATTTTAATAACGTTCAAATGGCATTTCTTGCTATGGAAAGAGTTTTTGATAAATTAGAGTCTATTCCTGATATCAGAAACTGTGATAATCCGACTGTTTTAGAAAAACCAACAGACTGTATAGAATATAAAAATGTTTGTTTTTCATACGTTGATGGTAAACAGGTGCTGGAAGATGTAAACTTAAAAATAAATATAGGTCAAACAATAGCCTTTGTCGGAAATTCAGGTGGAGGTAAATCTACACTTGTAAACTTGTTGCCTCGTTTTTATGAAGTATCAAAAGGCTCTATAAATATAGACGGAAAAGATATTAAAAGCCTTGATATAGATTCTTTACGAGATAATATTGCGATCGTTTTCCAAGATAATTTCCTGTTTTACGGCACAATTCGTGACAATATTGCAATAGGTAAAAAAGATGCAACAGAAGAAGAAATTCAATCAGCAGTAAAAAATGCTTGTTTGGAAGAATTTATATCAACTTTGGATAAGGGTTTAGATACCGAGATAGGGGAAAGAGGTGTTCTTTTATCCGGTGGTCAAAAACAACGTATTGCCATTGCAAGAGCCTTTGTAAAAAATGCACCTATTGTAATTTTGGATGAGGCTACTTCTGCTCTTGATAATAAGTCTGAAGCAATAGTTCAAAAAGCTATAGATAATCTTATGGCAGACAGAACAGTGTTTATTATTGCACACCGTCTGTCAACTGTTCGTAACGCAGATAAGATTGTTGTTGTGAACTATGGTAAAATTACAGAAATAGGCTCACATGAAGAGTTAATTAACAAAGAAGGCAGTATATATGCCTCATTGTATAAAACTCAATTACATTAAGGAGATTAAAATGCCGTTTTTAACTATATATACCAACGCAGAAAATAGTGATAACGCTAAATTAGCCGAAGAGGCATCTGTTTTGGTTGCAAATGTTTTGCATAAACCGATAAATTATGTTGTAACAAATGTTATTTATAATTCATCAATGGCTTTTGGAGGAAGTGCAAATCAAAAAGGGGCTTTGGTTGAATTGTTATCAATAGGTTTTAATAATAAAGATAAATTGGTAGAGGATTTAACCGATTTCTTGATAGAAAAGCTAAATATCGCTAAAGCTGAAAATATCAATATATCACTAAATGATGCAAGCGCATCATTAGTGGCAAGTGCTGGCAGAACATTTGGTTAAAAATAAGATAAAAAAGAAATAAACCCTCGTTTTTACGAGGGTTTTGTTTTACTTAGCATAAGGGTTATCTTTTTTTCTGACATTTATTCTAATAGGTATTCCTCTTAAATTAAATGTATCACGAAGTTGATTTGTAAGATAACGTAAATAAGAATCAGGAAGCCCTTCAGGGTTGCTGGAAAAGATATAAAATGAAGGTGGTCTTGTTTTTGCTTGTGTTATGTATTTTAATTTAATCCTTCTTTTGTTTTTGCCTAAAGGAGCAGGATTTTGTTCTTGCACATCATTAAACCAGTTGTTGAGCGGAGCAGTAGGTATGCGAACATTCCATCTCTCATAAACCTTAATTACCGCACTTAACAGTTTATCTAATCCTTTTTTCTTTAATGCAGAAATTGTAACTGTTGGTATACCTTCTGCTTGAGTTAAAGATGTATCTAACTTGTCATTAAGTTTTTGCAAAGCTTCTTGTTTGTTGGCTATATCCCACTTGTTTACGGCAATAACAAGAGCACGACCTTCATCTAAAACTTTTCTGGCAATGGTTAAATCTTGTTTATCCAATACACCGTCTGCATCTAAAACCAAAATAACAACTTGAGCCATGTTGGCTGCATATAAAGTGCTTTCAACAGACATTTTTTCTATTGCGCCGGTAACTTTTGCTTGTTTACGAAGACCAGCGGTATCTACAATGTTTATCTTCCAACCTTTCCACTCAAAGTAAGATGTTATTGCATCTCTGGTAAGGCCGGCTTCCGGTCCTGTTAACATTCTTTCATCATCTAAAAGAGCGTTTACAAGAGTAGATTTACCAACATTAGGTCTGCCGACAATCGCAACTTGAATTGGCTTTTTCTTTAAAACATCTATATTATCTTCAGAGGTATTTTCTTCTAAAACTTCTTCAACGGCATTTTCATTTTTTTCTTCAATTTCTTTTAATGCCATATATAATTCATCAAAGCCTATACTATGTTCGCCGGAGAAAATAATAGGTTCTCCAAGACCAAGTTTATATGCTTCAAATATACTTTGTTCTTGTGTTCTTCCTTCGCATTTATTGGCAAGAAGAATAACCGGCTTTTTGCTTTTTCTGACTAAGTCGGCAAAATGTTCGTCATAAGCTTGCATACCTGCTCTTGCATCAAATAAAAATAGCACAACTTGCGATTCATCTATTGCGCATTTAGTTTGAAGCCACATACGTTGTTCCATCTTGCCTTCGGTAGCTTCTTCGTATCCGGCCGTATCAATAATTGTAAGGTTTAAGTCCTTAAATTTTACTTTAGCCTCTTTTCTGTCACGAGTTACACCGGGCAAATCGTGCACTAATGCCAGTTTTTTACCAACTAGACGATTAAACAATGTTGATTTACCAACATTCGGTCTTCCAACTATTGCAACTTTTAAAGGCATCTTTATTCCTCTTCAATAAATAAAATCAAAATTCAGATTGCCTATAGCATATTATAGAAAATTTTTCAAGATATAAATTAGTAACAGCTTTAGTTCGCAAATTTTTTGTATTGTTCATCAAAAAAGTTTGGCCAAATAGCATAAAATTTATCTAACATCTTATACATTACGGCACGAACAGAGGGGTGTGCAGACATATGGCAACGAAGGTTACAAATGTGTTTCCATTCTGCAACATTAGCAGTCATAATCATATCAGCCTTTGTGGAATGTGGCAATAACATTCTTAACTGGTCACCTTTTGCTCCAAGTTCAGCCATTCTCATATAAGTTTCTTCTATACTTGTAACTCCTTTTAACCATTCATCATACATAGGTGTTCCTTTTTCTATATTAGAAGGCTCTATCATTGTAAGCTCACTACCAAATTTACCTTTTGAGTAATTACAGTATCTTGTAGATTCAATAGAAAAAGAAGCTAATCTGTGGCGTGTAATATCTTTGTATGCACCAACATCAAGTATAGAATGTGTTGTTATATAGTTATGTATTTGAGAAAATCTTGATTTTTGAATACCTTCAATTTTAAGTCCCTCAAAAACAGTATTTTCGTCTTCTTTGATATAAAAAATAGATTTATTTATTGCATACAAGAAGTCATGAATGTTATAAGTTCTTGCAATATCCCTTAATGCTCTTAAATTACCGGAAACAACAATAACTTTCTCATTGATATTTTCATCTTGCTCAACAGAAATATTTAATCCTCTTATATCTTTCATCTCAAAGATTTTTTGGTTATTTTCGTTGTTAGGCATACTAAAAATGATATTGGCGTGTTCAATAACCGATTCGTGTCCGCTTTTTAGTATTCCGCTTATAAAAGGAACAGCAGTTTCATTTGTAATCAAATTTTCGGACTTATAACAAGTTCTACCGCATCTTTCAATATGAGTAAGAATATCATCAATGTTATCTAATTCATAAATTTCTGTATCTATACTAACTATTTTTACCATTTTATCCTCTTAATTACTATTTTAATACAATGATGTCTGCTTTATCAGATACAGCAATAACACTTTGGTTTGCAACTATTAAGCTACTTCCAATACCCGTATCTAAAAGTGTTTTAGCAACAATATTTCCCGTTGAAGCGTTAATCTTAAATACTAAACCATTAGAAAAAGGTAACAATATGTGTCCATCTATCATAATCGGTTCATAAGAAAATACTTTCATATCAAAATCTTCTTCAAAAATATGCTCTCTTAAATCTTTAGTCCAAGCAATCTCGCCGGCATCTTTATTTATAGCATATAAGAAATTCTTATTAGATACTAAAAATAAATAATCACCTGCAAGAAGCATATTTTGCATAGAGCCAATTTCTTTTTCCCATAAAGCTTCACCACTTCTGACATCTAA
>JAFYWO010000050.1 GCA_017557925.1 Alphaproteobacteria bacterium
GTTTGACATCTAAAAAGTAAAGGAATAACCTAACCTCGCATCAGCTGATTACTGATGTGAGGTTTGAAACCCTCTTTCTGGTTATCTGTAAAAATACAGATGTAAAAACTACCTTTTTGCATACAGCAGGAAGGTAGTTAATAAAGTATATATTACTAAATACACTACACTATTCCAGAAAATAGGTTTCAACTTCCTGCTTCCTCTCATCAAGGGAGCTTTTTTATTGTAACTATTTTGGGAGAACTATGATGAATAATGACGGTATATGTTTGATTATTCTTTGTATAATTGGATATTTTTACATTGAAATAAAATTTCCAGAATTAATTGAATGCACTGCTGAAGCAACAGTAATGGAATGTAATTGCATCAAACGAACTATTACACAAAATACCAGTTTTACGGATAAAGTTAGGATGATACTCAAAGGGGCTTCTAGAGAAGAACTCTTATTATATATAGGAGTTGAGGATAGTTTAGCTTGTACTTTAATAAGTAACAAATACAATGCAAATTAAAATTACAGATGTTAATAATTTCGTTACATAAAATAAATAAAAAGAGACGAAAGTAGACATTATAAAAACACCACCACTAATAAGGCATACATTATCAAAAACGATTCTGACTTCTATTTTATCGTAAAAACTTGTCTTTATCTACCAAAAACATTCTATTATAAATATCAGCAATAATTGATATGATTTGTTTTTTTATAACTATTCTCTTAGCGTTTTCCAAAACTCCATATTTAAACAAATATTCGTTATATTCACCATATAACTCTTGAAGCCACCAAACTGTATTTTCATTTTCATCAAAAAATCACAAGTTATGGTTTACTTTTTCATCTTTTCAAAACCAACAACTTTTTCTTGCATATTATATTCATATTTAAGTTTTTTATTAATAGCAAAAAACAGCATCAGCCATTACAAACAATATTTCCCCTATGTCTATATCACTAATCTACCTTATTATCTTGATATAATATCATTAAAGAACTTTTTAACTTTCATCCTACGCAGTCTTCGTTTTGCTTCCCGTTTTTCTATTTTTTGTTCTAACTCTTTATGTTTTATTTCTTTTTTTCTATCTTCAAAAAACTTTTCTGTATTACAATTCCCATTTCCATCATAACTGTCAATATAATGAGAAACACAACCATCAGTATTACTGGAATAACAACGATCAGAAAACATAACTTTACCGTTTTCTTGAGAATAAAGCTTTGTTGTTACCTCCCCATCAACCATTCCCTTCCAACCTTTTTCCTCTATCAAAAGGTTGCCATTTTTATCAAAATATCTTATATTAACCAAAGGTAGCTCACCTTTATCTTCTGTTCTTGAAGCACAAATCTGACTTGTTAATTCTTTCTTTGTTTCAAAATATTTTCTTTTTAATTCTTCCTTTAACTGACTATCTAATTCACGTTCTTTTTTCTCATTTTCAGACAATACATTTTCATTATAAACCGATTTATCTCTGGCTGCTACTCTAGCATTCATAGATGCCGTTGCCACTGCTACTACCGCTGCTGCTGTTGCTGTTGCTGACATATTACATATCCTTTTAACATTAACACATAAAAATTATATCATAAAAAACAAACCAAATCAACTACAAAAAAGAAAGCAAGCCTTTCAAAAAGACTTGCTTTTTTATCTTCAAACTCAAATCAAGTTTATCTTATCTTCCGCTAAGAGCTCCGTCAATAAAGGGGATTGGAGCAGAACCATACATATTAACAGGCAATCTTCCATCCCATTTCTGCACAGCTTCATAAGCAACTAAATTCTGATTTTGACTGAGAGCTTGTGAGCGAATACGCATACTTTCTGCTTCTGCTTTTGCCGCCAAAACTTTTTGATTAGCTTCTTCTTCAACCTGCTTTGTTCTGTTTTTAGCTCTAATAGCATCTTGTGTAGCTATTTGCTTCTGTTCAATAGCTCTTTCAAATTGTGCGGAATAATCAATATTTTCAATAATAACACTCTGAACATCTATGTTATAAGGTAATACCGCCTCTTTTAATGAATCATAAATTTCACTGGTAGCTTTTTCTCTGTTTGAAACCAAAACATCTGCTTCCCACTTACCGATAGTATCTTTAACAGCTGCAGAAACTTGAGGAGCTATTATCTTATAACCATAATCAAAACCTACATTTTGAAACAGTAAATGAACTTTAGAAGGAACCAAACTTGTATTTACACTAATAAGCAATTCTGCCTGCTGAACATCTTTTGTATATGTAGCCATTTTAACTGTATATTTTTGAACCTTTGTATCCATCATATGGATATCGGTTGTAATAGGATTATATACATAAATACCTTCAGGCAAAGCCTCCCCTATAACCTTACCAAAACGAGTCTTAATACCTCTATATCCTGTATCAATAACTTTTATGCTTGAATAAGCAAAACAACAAACAATAATACCTAACAACCAAAACTTGTAGTTACTTTTTTTACTTGTAACAGCACCCAAATCTTCATTATCTCTATTTATTTTTGCAACTCTTACCATAACACGTCCCCTTATATAATTAAAATTAAAACTACACAAATCTAGCACGTTATTTCTTAAATTTTCATAAAACAATCAATAAATCCTTAAATAAATACTTATTGACATCCCCCCCCTATTTATGATACATTTAATGGGTATATAACTTAGATGCTTCAAGGAGTAAATAAAATGACCGACAGAGAAGTAGAGATATACCACTCAGTTCTTTATAACATAGAAAGTTATATTTTAGAATCCGGAAAAGATATACTAAAAATATTAAAAGCAATAGATACTGACCTTTCTAAAAATGAAGATTTAAAAACACATCCCAAAAAAGATTCTTTATGTAAAATTATAAAAGATAAACTTAATTACATCCAAACAATTCGTCCTGACAAAGACCCACATATTCAATTACCCTACAAAAGAGATATATTAGAAGCTATACGTAACGAACGAAAACCGTTAGACCAAAGATACTTAGAACAACTGATAAACCCATGTCACTCAAATGACAAGGAAGCATTGGAACAAGCAAAAGCTTTTGCTAAAACAATCAAAGAGAGTGACCCAAAATATTATAACACTTTTATATATCGTGCCGCATCCGCTTTTAGAAAATTACCTAATATTCTCAAACTTACAAACAGTTATGATAACCAATATTTCGGTTCAAAAGAATCAGTTGATACTATCAAAAAAGCAAAAGATAGATTTAATTACATAATAACAGACTATAAATTAGAGCACACCCAAAGAAAAAAAGTAAATTACGCTATAAGATATATAAATAGAACATTATTTAGTGGCTTTATCAACAGAAAAGAGAAACCTAAAAATCCCCAAATAACTTTTAAAGATATAGCATCTTCTTCAGAACAAAGTATAAAATTATTAAAAGAGCAATTACAAGAAAATAA
>JAFYWO010000051.1 GCA_017557925.1 Alphaproteobacteria bacterium
AAAAGTATCATTCAACAAAAGATACTAAATCAGGCAAAGGTATTGGATTATTTTTTTCCTGAACACAAAAATATAGAACGCCTAAAGTGGCTCTCAAAAGAAACTTTAAGTAATGATGCAAAAAACCACGAAGCCCAAGCTGCCTCAATATATTTTAAGTCTTTATACGGAAAGCATTTTGTAAGAGACAGATTAAATGATGATGCTAATATATTGCTAAATTACAGTTATACTGTTCTCCGTGCTATGGTTGCAAGAGCTGTTTCTGGTAATGGTTTGCTACCTTATATTGGTATTAAGCATTGTAATAAAACTAATCCGCTTCCTTTAGTAGATGATTTAATGGAGCCTTTTCGCCCAATAGCAGATAAATTTGTTTTTGAGGAGTTAAATCGTATGGTTAATATAGACAATATCACTCTAACACCTGAGATAAAACGTAATTTAGCATCTATAATAACCTATCCGGTAGAAACGATTAAAGGCACTGTTTCTTTATCTGATGCGATATATGATTTTGTAACAAGTATAGTAGTTAGCTATGAACTAAAAAAAGTAGCTATACAATATCCCAAGATTATTTAAGTTTCATTTTTTATGATGGTTGACTATACAATTCATCTTTTATATAGTCATACCGGTTAAGTATAGTAGACTTTAATTTTTTTTTACAAGGAGGGGATTGATATGGCGGAAGTGATTGACTTTTATGAAGCAAAAAACAAACTAGAACAAAAAACTGAACCAGCAGAATATGAGAGTATTTTAGAAAGTCCGGAGTATCTAAGATTTTTAGAAACTTCTGAAAGACTTAGACAAATAACCATTGAATTAAATAGGTCTTCTATATCTCTAGTAAAAACAAAGGAACCTGTCTAATTAATCTCTGATATAACATGTGGAACTGAAAAAAGGAGTCAGCATATATATAATAAGGCGAAACTTTTAGTTTTTATGCCGTAAGATGAGGGGGAGGGTTTCTTCCCCCATTATTAATGAAAAATTCTCAAAATTAAAATTGATTTTTTATTTTAGTGCGATATAATGCCATTGTTAATATAAATTAGTGCTATATAATTATAAATAAACTCAAAATACTATGGTAAAGAATGGACAACAAATGAGAAAAGAAGCTAGTTTAGTTATTGTTGAAGATTGTAAAAATCATAAATTTCTTATGATACGTCATCATAGAGGGATTAATGATGGTTGCATTAACTTCCCGGGCGGAAAGAAAGAGCCTGATGAAACTATAGAAGCTTGTGCTATCAGAGAAACTTTTGAAGAAACAGGAATTATCATAAAAAATCCGGTAAAAGTAGGATATATAGAATTTCCCGGAGTAGATTTTTATGTTCACATTTTCAAAAGTAGCGAATTTTCAGGAACAATAAACGAAAACAAAGCTGAAGTAGATGCTTTTTGGCAGGATATGGATAATGTTCCATACGATATGATGCGAGAAGCAGACCGAGATTTCTTGCCGGATATTTTAGCCGGTGTATATGTAAAAAGAAGGTATGTTTATGATACCAATTTCCATATCAAAGAAATTGTAAATCTCTAAAAACTTTACTTAATTACAAAACAAGCCGAAACGAAAGTTCCGGCTTATTTTTGTATTACTATTAAAAGTCAATTATTATTAAGAAGCCAAAAATCAGATTATTTTTGTTTTTTAAGCGTTCCAAAATATGTTTCAAAGGATGATAATAAAATGATAAAATATCCCATAGTTTCACAACTTTCTTCAAAAAATTCTTTAATATCAGCTACTTTATCGTTTCCTAGAACGTCACGAACAAAAGAACCGTGTCCGATACATTGTGCGATAGGCAATACAACAACAACAGCAGTAAGCATCATAAAAAATGCCGGAGAAGAACAAAAATCAATCAACTCTCTTAAAAAATCTTCAAAATGTTTCTTTACATAAATTATTGCAGATATCGGAAATATATAACCGATTTTCCACGAAACAACTGGCAATGTGTTATCAAAAAAACTATCCAATTCTCTAAAAGAAGCAAAAAAGCATAATGATGCCAATAAAAACAAAAGCGAACGATATTGCTTAAAAAATATTGCCTCACCAACAAAAATAAGCCCCGATAAAACCAAAAAAGACAGTTGTAAATTTTCAACAACAGAATGCTCGGAAAATGTTTCTGTTTTATATATGTCAGCCATATAGTGAATGAAAAATATAAATGAAAAGATGAGAATAAAAAACAATACTTGTCTTAATGTGTTGAAAAAAATATTTTTTTCGTCTTTGCTTAAATTTATCATAGTCCGTATCCATAAAAATCATACAATATTATCACTAATTGCTTTACTTTTGTAAAAATAAAACAAATGAGTTAAAATTTCTGTTTTAATTTTTCTTAAAAAATGCCATCAAAGTCAAGAAGTATTTTAGATTTTGCCGGTAAATTATTTTTTATTGTTTTTTCTTTATAAATTCTATAATATATAAAAAAGGAGACAATAGATGCGATATGTGATTTGTTTGATAGGGTTACTTTGGGCAACAACTGCTTTGGCCGATATGCGTTGTTCAACCAATTCTTTGGGAACTACTAGTTGTAGCGATAGTGATGGAAGGTTTATCAAATCTCGCACCAATTCTTTAGGCACAACAACTTATAGTGATAATTTCGGAAATGTAGTCAGAGCTAAAACCAACTCTCTTGGCACAACATTTTATACCGGAAATGACGGGTTGAGAGGAACATCTAAAACAAATTCTCTAGGAGTTACTACATATAAGGACAATAAAGGAAACACCTTAAAATCTCGTACAAACTCTTTAGGAGTTACAATTTATACAGACCAAGACGGGAATAAAACACGTTGTCGGACAAACTCATTTGGTGTGACTAGATGTAATTAAAAAATATTCAACAAAATAACTCCTCGTTTTTAGCGAGGAGTTTAATATTTATAACCTGACTTTTATCTTCCGATACCCGAAAATCCCATAAATGCCAAAGACAAAAGGGCTGCAGTTATCAAAACGATTGGAGCACCTCTAACGGCTTTGGGCATACTTGCAGTTGAGTAAACCAAACGCTCTCTAAGACCTGCAAATATAATAATTGCTAAGGTGAAGCCCATAGCATTGGCTAAGCTGAAACATACAGAATATATCAAGCTATATTCTTTTTGAATAGATAAAATAGCAATACCCAAAACCGCACAGTTTGTTGTAATCAAAGGTAAGAATATTCCTAATGCCTGATACAAAGCGGGAGAAGTTTTTTTGATAATAATTTCCACCATCTGAACAAGTGAGGCTATTACCAAAATAAATACCACCGTATTCATAAATTCAAGCCCGTGAGGAACCAACAATTTATAATACACCAAATATGTGGCAATGCTTGCAATGGTCATAACAAACATAACCGCAAGTCCCATACCTATTGCTGTAGATATTTTTTTAGAAACCCCCAAAAACGGACATATTCCCAAAAATTGCGAAAGAACAATATTGTTTACCAAAATTGCAGAGATAAAAATCATAGTAAGACTCATTTGTTTGCTCCACTTATTTTATTGTATATCATAATCAAACCTGCAAGTGCTAAAAAAGCTCCTGGAGGCATAACGAATAGCAAAATAGGGTAACCTTCTTCACCAATAAAATTCCAACCAAGGATAGAACCGGCACCTAATACTTCTCTAATTCCGCCCAATAATGCTAAAGCAAAGGTAAAACCGATACCCATACCCAAACCATCCAAAAGAGATTGCCAAATATTATTTTTTGAAGCAAAAGCTTCAGCACGCCCCAAGATAATACAGTTAACAACAATAAGGGGAATATAAATTCCAAGTTGAGCGTGTAAAGCTGGTAAATAAGCTTCCATCAACAAATTGATTATAGTCACAAACGAAGCAATAATAACAATATAGCAAGGTATACGCACCATTGCGGGAATTAGGTTTTTAACCAATGAAATTGCCATATTAGACAATGCTAACACAAACAAAGTAGCTAACCCCATACCGATACCGTTTGCCATAGAGGTAGTAACTCCCAGTGTCGGGCACATACCCAACATCATCACAAATACCGGATTTTCCTTAAAAATTCCTCTGGTTAAATTTTCAATACTTTTACTTGCCATTTTGAGCTCCTTTTACAAAATCGCCATATACCGTAATAGCCTTTTTTACAGCATCAACAACAGCATTAGAACTAATAGTTGCTCCGGTAAGAGCATCTATCTGACCGCCGTTTTTTCTTAATTCAAAATTATCGCTAAAAGCATTAAGACCTACAAACTGATTGCTGAATTTACTTTCGGTAATTTTAGTTCCAAGACCAGGGGTTTCATTTTGTTGTATAACCTTATATCCGGTAATGTCGCCATTTCTTGAAAATCCGACAATCAGTTCAATCTTTCCGCCAAAACCGTTGTTGCTATAAGTTTTTACACCAACAGATGTTAATTCGCCGTTTTCTTTAGCCGGATAAAGTTCCATACTACCATTCATAAACACCATTTTTTCTTCAAATGGTTTATTATTAAATTTACCAACCATATCTTCAATAGCCTGAGAAATTTTTAAATTCTTAGATATTTCAATAGGTTCTTTTGTTTTTTGATAGACATAACCGATAGAGGCTGCTGAACAAACAGAAACAACGGCCATTGCCATAATCATATTAAAAAGATTTGATTTAACGGGTTTCATTTATTTTCTCCTTGTGCCGTATGCCCTAGGTCTAGCAAACTTATCAATAAGTGGAACAAATGCATTCATAATTAAGATAGCAAATGAAACACCTTCAGGATATGCACTGTAACGACGTATAACAAAAGTTAAAACTCCGCAACCGATGGCAAAAATAATTTTACCTTTTTTACTCATTGGAGAAGTAGTATAGTCAGTTGCCATAAAAAACGCACCTAAAAACAATCCGCCTGATAATAAGTGAGTTACAGGATCTAACGAATTATCTCCGGTATAATAATAAAAACCGGAAGTAAGTGCAAAAAATGTTGCAACATAAAAGAATGGAATATGCCAAGAAACAACTCTGCGATATAACAAATAAAATAAGCCTAAAAGAAGCGCTATCGCAGAAACTTCACCCATAGAACCGCCTGTATATCCCAAAAACATATCCGTATAATCAGGTATAAGAGAGGTTAGGTTACTTGCAGATATTTCACCTTCAGCGTGTTTTAATATGCCCAAAGTCGTAGCAGAAGTAGAAGCATCCGTATTCATAAAATCAAAAAGTTTTGGTTCTACCCAAGTTGTCATCTGAATAGGGAAAGATATAAACAAAAATACACGACCGATTAAAGCCGGATTAAATAAATTCTTTCCAATTCCGCCAAAAGCAACTTTGGCAATAATTATTGCTACAAAACATCCAATCAATGTCATCCATATAGGCATATTGCAAGGCAAATTATAAGCCAATAATAAGCCTGTAACAATAGCTGATAAATCTTTTGTAGATGGTTTTACTTTTAATATGTATTTGCAAGCAACATATTCCATTGCAACGCAACCGACAACAGCGGTAACAATAGTTATCAAAGCATTTAATCCAAAGATTGCAATGCCGACCAAGCCGGCTGGTATCAATGAAATGATAACATCTTGCATAATTTTTACCGTATTTGTAGGGGTATACATATGAGGTGCAGTTGAAACTTTTAGCATAGTTAAACGTCCTATTTCTTTTTCCTTATTTCATATTTAGCCAATTTACAATAGTCAAGCAACGGGATACGAGCCGGACACGAATACGCGCAACAACCGCATTCAATACAGTCTAGCACGTGGATTTTTTCAGCCTCGTCGTATTCACCGTTACGGATAAGAGAGTGTATCATATATGGTTCAAGACCTTGAGGGCAAACATCAACACAAGTAGCACAACGAATACAAGGGCTGACTTCCGGTTTGTAAGCACTTTCGTCTTTCAATATCAAAATACCTGAACTTATTTTTGTAATCGGAGCATTTAAATTTACACCGGCAATGCCCATCATAGGTCCGCCGAATATAATTTTTCCGATTTCACTCTTTTGTCCGGCTTTTTCTATTAAATAAGAAGATGGTGTGCCGATACGAACTCGGAAATTTCCTGCCTTTTCAACATCATCACCGCTAACCGTAACAATACGCTCAAATAAAGGTTTATTCTTTTGAACCGCTTCGTATATAGCAAAAGCTGTTCCGACATTTTGAACAACACAACCAGCATCAATAGGCAAGCCACCAGAAGGAACTTCTCTTCCGCTGACAGCAGTAATAAGTTGCTTTTCAGCTCCTTGCGGATACTTTGTAGCACAAACCTGAACACTAACACCTTTATGTATGCCAACAGCTTTTTTCAGCGTTTTAATTGCATTTGGTTTATTTTCATCAACAGCTATAACAGTCTTTTTTGCATTAAGAGCTTTACTTAATATTTTTGCACCGATAACAATTTGTTCGCTACATTCTTGCATTAAGCGGTCATCTGCAGTTAAATATGGTTCACATTCAATTCCGTTTAAGATAAGATAGTCAACATTTTTTCCTTGAGGAACTGTTACCTTTACCGGAGTAGGGAAGCCTGCTCCTCCCATACCTACAATACCTGATTTTCTGATGATATTAACAATATCTTCCGCACTTGCGGTTATTTCAGATACAATGTCAGGAGTCCTGTCAATATCTTCTTCCCACTCGTCACCTTCTACTTTTATTGTTATCATTTTTTCAGGATAACCGCTTCCTGTTTCGGTTTCTTCTACTTTGATAACTTCTCCGGAAACTGAAGAATGAACATCTGCAGAAATAATGCCGTCAGCATCTGCAACAAGTGTTCCAACCTTAACTTTATCACCTTTTCCTACCAAAATTTTTGCAGGTGCTCCGATGTGTTGTTTAACAGGAATTGTAACAATTTCAGGAACGCCGGCATCTTCAATGGCTATATCAGAGGATAACTTAAATTTATCGGGATGAATACCGCCGATTGTAAAAGTTTTAATTTTCTTCATTTTTTTTCTCCTGTATAAACAATAGCACCTGTAGGACAAGCTGATGCTAATTCTTTACCGTATTGTTCTGCAGAAACTGTGGTCGGTATATATGATAAATTGTTCTCAACTTTAATATCAGGACAGATTTTTGCACATTTCATACAACCGATACAAGCAGATTTACAGTTTTTGCGAGCAGTAGCTCCCTTTTGTTTGTTTTTACAAGCTACATAAACACGAACTCCGTTAGCGCCAACCGGTCTGATTTCATACAGACCACGAGGACAAATACGAATGCAAGTTCCGCAAGATGTGCATTTATCCGGATTAACCTCAGGCAAGCCTGTTTTAGGATTCATTTCAATAGCGCCGAAAGGACAATTACGTACGCAATCCCCCAAACGCAGACAACCGTTAGGACATCCTGTTTTGCCGACAAACACTCTGGAAGCTAAACGACAACTTTTCAAACCGACATAGTCAACTTTATCGGGAGCATTTTCGCAACTACCATTACACTGTAATACCGCAACGGTAGGTTCGTGGTCTTCAGCAATATATCCTAGTTTTTGGGCAATTTTAATCATTACATTGCGTCCGCCGACAGGACAATACAACGAGCGAAACTCATCAGCATTTGAAGAAGCACAACGATTGGCAAAATCTTGACATCCAGCACTTCCGCAAGCTCCGCAATTTGCTTGTGGTAAAATTTCGGCAATTTCCTCAGCCATAATGTTTGGCTCAACCTTAAATTTTTTAGCTATAAAAAATAAAACAATCGCAGCAACAACGGCAATAACCGATAAAATGGCGATATTAAATAATATTATTTCAGTCATACCCATATTTCTATTGTTAACATTGATGCTAAAATATCATTATTTTTTTTTATTAAAAGTAATTTTTTACACTTATCTTATTTTTATAATCAAATTTTTTTTCAAATTGTTGCGAAATAAATACAATAAAAAATAATAAGGTAATAATACCCCTAAACCGAAAAGTGAAGCTATTATCTCATCTTTAGTATAAAAAAAACTCCAAAACAAGCTTAACAATACTAAAATTAAAGGTATGACGTATCCGTAAACAGAAGCATAAAATGCCTGCTTGCTACTGATTACAAGTTCTATTTTTTGTCCGACGGAATAATTATTTGGTCTATCACATTCAACTTCTATTATATGTTGTTTTACACTTTGTAAACAAGCATCTTTTAATGCGCAACTTCCGCAAGCCTCTTTTTGTGTTATTTCTACACTGACAATATTTTCTTTAATTGCGCTTATTGTTCCGGTATGTGTTATTTCTGTCATTGTTCTATCAATTTTTTAGCTTTGTTTGATACGATATTTTTAATTTTATTGTCTTCTGTTTTTACAAACATAAATACAGCAAGGTCATTAAACTCAGCAAATTCAAGTCCTTCTTTTTCTCCCATAGACATTATAGCCGTTGCCAAACCATCTGCAATCATACATTTCTGGTGAAAAACAGTAACCGATAACAGGTTGTTTTTTACGGGATAACCGGTTCTTGTATCTATTGTATGAGAATATTTTTTTTCTCCTACATAAAAAAAATTACGATAATCTCCTGAAGTTGCAACAGCATAATCTTTTATTCCAACAATAAAAGCAGTTTCGTTACTTTTTTCACTAGGCTTAACAATTCCAATATTCCATCCTTTAATTTTATCAGATTTGTTGCCATAAGCTATAACTTCGCCACCTATCTCAATTATAAAATCATTATAACCAAGTCCTTTTAAGAGCTCGGATAACTTATCAACACCATATCCTTTGGCAATGGCAGATAAATTTATTGTAACATCATCAAATTGTTTTTTTAATCTGCTAAAGTCTTCACTGAATTCTATTTTATCAAAACCTGTTAGACTAAGTGTATCATAAATATCAGCTTCATTTGGTTCTTTTTCAATCCTTCCTTTAGTCCCAAATCCCCATAAATCAATAAGTTTACCTGCTGTAGGGTCAAAAGCTCCATCACTTATCTTGTATATATTATAAGAATTTTTAAGGATATACTGCATATCTTTTGAAAGCTCTATCCATTGATTTGCTGGAGAATTATTGATTTGTGAAATTTCAGAACTTAAATCAAATACAGACATTTGGGAATTTACATTATTTAATTCGTTACTTATTATTTTTGGAAGTCTGGTGTCTTTCTTATCGGTCCGAATTTTTACAGTATAATAGGTTCCAAAAATTTTACCGTTTAATGTTTGATATGGATTATTTTTTTTGCTCTCCGAAAATATAAGTCCCGCAAAAAAAATAAATAATGCAAAAAAAGCTAATATACGCATACTCTAAAAACCATAAAAGTCTAAAAACAAATTAGCATAGTCTATGAAAGATGTATCCTTACAAAGACCGATTATTGGTGATTAAGGAGATAGATACATTCCCCAATTTCTCCAATAACTTCTGCTAACTAACGATATAAAAGAAAAATATTGTTGTCAATTCAAAACTGGATAATACATTTTTGCAATATAAATAAGATTACCCGCCAAAAAAAGCATAATAAAAACCCCGTGTCTTAAAACAACACGGGGCATAAGTGATTAGCTTAAGTAATTATTCAGAAGCTTGTTTTTTGCTCTTCAAAATTACAGAAGTTAAAATTGCAAGTAAAGCAATAACAACGCACCAACCAATAGCAGAAAGTTTGGTATATTCGTTATTATAAGCAACAACGATAGGTGCAACAATTACAGCAACCATATTAACCACTTTAATCATTGGGTTTAATGCAGGACCTGCAGTATCTTTTAATGGGTCACCCACAGTATCGCCTACAACACTTGCTTTATGACGTTCAGAGCCTTTACCAGTGTTGTTTTCAATATCACTTGGTTCATCTTCTATAAGCTTTTTAGCATTATCCCATGCGCCACCGGCGTTAGACATAAACACTGCTAACAGTTGACCTGAAACAATGATACCTGCAAGGAAACCACCCAAAGCTTCTACACCAAGAGAAAGTCCTACAAATATAGGTGAAACAATACCCAATAAAGCTAAAATGATAAGTTCTTTTTGAGCAGCAGCTGTAGAAATTGCAACAGTTGTTCCGTAATCAGGTTTAGCTTTGTTTTCAAGAATGCCAAGTTTGAATTGACGGCGAACTTCTTCAACAATCAAACTTGCTGCACGTCTTACCGCATTGATTGCAAAAGAAGAGAACAACCAAGGCACGGCCGCACCAATTAACATACCGACAAATACTACAGGATTTGATACAACAATACCAATATCTTTAATCAATGGTAGAGCTTGATTTAAGCCTTCTTTTGCCCAAGTATTGTTTAATGTTTGTTGAACGTTACTTACGTCAACCATATAAGAACCGAACAAACTAACGGCAGCAATCACGGCAGAACCGATAGCAACACCTTTAGTAATGGCTTTTGTTGTATTACCTACACTGTCAAGGTCAGCCATAATTTGGCGAGCTTTTTGTGTTTTTTCGTCTTTTGCATCATGCCAAGACATTTCACCGATACCGTTAGCATTATCAGCAATAGGACCAAAAGAGTCCATAGCAACGTTATTACCTGTAAGGGTAAGCATACCGATACCGGTCATGGCAACACCATACAAAATATATGTAACTTTTTCTGCGGCACTTAAACCATCAATAGTTCCGAAAATTAAAACAGAAGCAAAAATGGTTATGGCAATAACTAAAACAGACCAAACTGAACTTTCCAAACCAACGGCAAGACCGCTCAAGATTGTAGTAGCAGAACCTGTGTCTGTTGATTTTTTGATTTCATTAACAGGAGCACCTGTTGTTCCCGTAAAGTGTTCTGTAATTCTATCAATAGCCATAGCTAAGAATACACCGATAGTAACAGCCAAGAATGGTCTCCACCATCCGCCTTGTAAGCCTTGTAAATAGAAGTAAGCAACTAAAGCAAACAAAATGATGGAAATTGTAGCAGAAGTTACATAACCTCTAAATATCGCTTTCATAGCATTACCTTTTAAACCGTTATCTCTAACAGCATAAGTTCCGATAATAGAACAGAATACACCGATACCACGAACCAATAGCGGATAAACAATCCATTCATACATACCTGTTATGTGCCACAAAGCAAGTCCTAAAATTAAGCCTGAAACGATAGTAACTTCATAAGACTCAAAAATATCGGCAGCCATACCTGCACAGTCACCAACGTTATCACCAACAAGGTCGGCAACAACGGCTGGGTTTCTCGGGTCATCTTCAGGAATACCGGCTTCCACCTTACCAACAAGGTCAGCACCAACGTCAGCAGCTTTTGTA
>JAFYWO010000004.1 GCA_017557925.1 Alphaproteobacteria bacterium
ATATAAGGATGTAGCTGTTTTTGACTTGGTAACAAGACTTATAAACGACAAATAAACACTTAAGAAAGCATCCTTTACAACAAAGATAGCATCGGTTATATCTGCAAACACAATAAAAACAGATATAACTGATGCATTAAACAACAAGCTTCTATCACTTTATTTTATTAAATAAACCGACAACAAGATTTATACAACAAATCCAACAAAAAAACTAAACTGTATGCCAATACATAAACCCAATAAAAGTAAAAAAAACACCAAAAAACATCAACTAAACCACTAAACAGTGCTCATAACAACAATAGTTTTTGCCAAACTAAACAACATAATCAGACCGGCTAAAATCCTTAACACAAACTCCGATAATTTTTTTTGTTCAACCCAAACCATCATCCACAAAACAGAAATTATTACCAAAGATACAACATACCTAAATTCGGTTGAGCAAAAATACGGAAACCTGTTCCATAACATTACCCATAATCCCATAACAACAAAAGTATACACAATTATCGCTAAATTAAGTCCGAAATCCTGTCCGATTTTGTTTTCAAAAACTCCAATAAAACTATATACTACAAACAAAGCAATAAAAATTGCCAAAATATAAACAATATAGCTCGCCACCACACTATTCCATTGCCATTCCCCAAAAACAGCTGTTTTAATTAAAGAAAGCCATACATTATGCTCAAGCCCTCCGTCCCAAACATCCGGAAAGATGTGGTTAATCATAGAAAAATCAAACATTTTCTCCATCAAAGAGAATTGTTTCAAACTGATAAAGTCCACATTTTGCGGCGGCGGAATAACAGCATTACCAAAATAAAGCAAAACAAATCCCCAAGAAAAACCCAACAAACAACCTAAACCGATAATAGCAAATTGCCCCCAAAGCCTCTTATCAAAAAAATTATTCTTTTGAATCAACTTTGCTAAACCTAACATCCCCAAATAAACAATAGTCATAACGCCGGAAAGCTTTGTCATACCGGCACCAATAAGAAGACCAGCTATAATAAAACTCTTTTTTAAACTATCTTTATCATCACAATACCACAAATACCCCTGATAAATAGAAGCCTCCATAAAAAAATAAACCAACGGGTCATTATTATTTAATCCTGCCATAATCGTCTGTATAGGAAACCAAACCAATCCGCCCCAACCCCATAAAATAATATTCTTCTTAAATTCAAATAAATTAAAAAATCTCCAAGCAATAATCCCAACACCGGATACGGCAAAAAGATTTACATACCTAGCTTTATCGTATGCATCAACCGCACTTAATCCTAATATATTACCGATTTTAATAACAATCCCCGAAATCAAACCCCATAAAGGCGGATGATAAAAAGCTCCCCAAATATAATCTACCGGATTTTTAATAAAAAAGTCATTCTCAACAAAAAACATACCTTGCGTATAATAATTATAATAATCATACTGTCTTTCGTTAATATTTAACCCTGCAACATACCACAAATTAACAATAAAAGCTCCGGTAAAAATCAAATCCTGAGTTTTTAAGCTTTTTATTTTCTCTAAATACAACAAATACGCAACAAGTAGACCGGTTCCGCCCCAAAACACAAATGGAAACAACATCTGCCACAGCATCAAGAAAATACAAAAACAAAAAATACCTTTAAGATTAAAATGAAGTTCCATAACACGCTCCCATATATATATTTCAAACACTATCCCACAAACTCTAAACATTTACTTAATAAACATACCAATAAAAAAGCATCTGCCAAAAAACTACTTGACAGTTATTTATTTTTTCACATATATTGTGCTAAATCAATAATTTTTATGGTACTTAAAATTTTTGTGTTATGAAAGTTTTCAGTTATGAAGAATTAGTTGAGTTCATAGAAAAAGAACTTGCTTCTTCCCCAAACGAAAGGATTGTCCTCTGTTACAGCAAAACAAACAAAGATGACATCCGCACATTTATCATCGCCCCTGATGATATGTTAGTTACCAAACCTTGGCAATGTATTCCGCAACAAATCTCAAAAGGCGATTACATACACGCCGACTTAAATGACATTTACGGTATTGAAAAAGTTATTTTCAAATGTTGCTTTACCGAGGTATGACAAACCACTTAGGAAGATCACTTTCAAAGTGGTTATTTTTTTAGCATAATTTATTTTTCTTACTAAAAACACATCCGCAATAATCTTGATTATAAAGTCCCATCTCTTTTATCAACGTATTTCTTCTTTCTTGCATTCCGCCTTTACGTCCCTCAACTTCCACATAATCTATTCCTGTATCAAAACTGGCTTTATACCCTGCCTCATTAACTTGCTTTAAATCTTTCCATCTTGAAACACCTAAAACAGAGGCAACCTCAATATCATCACCACATTCTTTGGCAAATTCCATAACCTTTTTAATACGATAATAAAAACAAACACTGCAACGTTTACCTCTTTCCTCTTCATCTTCCAAACCTCTAATGCTCTCAAACCATCCTTTAGGTTCATAAAGAAGCTCAATAAATTCCACCCCAAACTTCTCACAAACAGCTTTCTGTTCATCTCTTCGTTTTATATATTCTTCTTCCGGATGAATATTAGGATTAAAAAATATTACCTTAAAATCTCGTCCTTCATTATTCAATTTCTCAATCACGGCAACAGCACAAGGTGCACAACACGATACCAAAAACAACTTTTTCTTCATAACTCAATATCCAAATAACATTTTCCAATAATTAAACACACAGAAAATATAATTTCAAGCAAAAAGAAATCCCCCAAACGGGGGACTTCTTTTTTTTGCTTCCTAAGATGAGCCGACTTAATACTCAATCTTGTATTTTTTGATTTCTTTTTTAATCATGTACATAGTCAAGATTTTATACAAACCAAAAAACTTCAAAACCTTTCTAACCCCGCCCGAAAAGAACTTCTCATTCTCATTCTCAAACTCAACATAATTTTTAAACATTCCCCAATCAATCTGATTGAAGTATGTTCTGAAAAATGCCTTATTCCTTTGCCAAACCGGAGCCAAAGCTGCTGTTAACTGATAAAGTGGAACAGATCCTGCATTACAAGCGTGAACCCACAAAAAAGCCCTGTTGGTCTTAACACGAGTAACATATCTCCATCTTTCTTCTTCGCTACAGTAATGTTTTGCATAACTCTCAACAAACAGACGAAGTTCCAAAGCAGTAATGCCTGCAACCTTCTCGTCCCACGGCAAGTCAGTAGTTCCATCATCTTTTACATGCTCCATAATACCAAAAACTATCTTTCGGGTATGTTCCATGTATGCATACGGAATGTTCCGGTACATAATAGCCAGATTTCTCTTAAAGAAATTCCAACAAGCTTTACTGAATATACCTGGCTCGTCACAACCGGCCGAGTATATCTTGAACTGATCAGGCAAAATCTTTACTAAATTAACCGGCTCATGCAACAATGCACCGTTTGAAAGCCTCTGCAATCCCAGTTCAAACAACAATCCGCTCAACTCTTGTTTCGCTTCTGTATGGATAAAACCTCCATACTCTGCAATAAAATCCATATAAGTGGATGATATTCTGGAACACCTGTTCTGCGAGCCACCAATCAACGCAATCTTTGGTAAAATCACAGTTACAATTATTTCATCAACCGTATCTTGTTGCAACTCTGCAACAGAAATACCAGTGATTTCACTTACCTTTTGATTAAATTGATCTCTATTCTTCATGTTTTTTTACGGTTTTTTACGAGGTGCCATTCCTTTAAATGGCTTTCCGCTCCTCAATTAAAAAATAAATAAACAAAACTTTGTAACAAGTATAATTTTATAAGTTAAACTATATCTGCATAATGTGAATACTTATTTTTTAATCAAGCTTAAAAAACAAAACACAATACCAACATAAATCTTCCTATAATAATACTCATTACGCTCAAAAGTATAACACATATTTTTATAACTGTCAATATATTAGACAAAAACATTACAAAATTTTAATAAAAAAACTCCACCTTACCGGTGGAGTTAAATATAATACCTGATAATCTATAATAACTCTAAAATATCCTCAACAATCAAATCTTCTTTTAAGCGATAACGTTCATACAACTCATCAATACTAACCCTATCACTAAACTCTTTTAATGCACCATAATTAAGCACCTTAACATTACTCTTACCATAAAATCTGGCAATTTTCTCTCCAAATCCGCCATCTAATACTCCGTCTTCTAAAGTAATAACAATCTTATGGTCTGTTTGAAGTTCAGTTAATAATTTTTCATCAACACCTGTTAAATAACGTGGGTTAATAAGTGTCGGGTTAATATTTTTTTCTTCCAATTTCTCGCATACTTTTTCAGCCAATCTAAAAAAGTTACCTGCTCCGATAACAAGAACTTCACTTCCCTTTTTGACAACATCAAATATGTTAAGTTCACTATAGTCTTTCAAAACTTCATTTTCAGTATGCACAACTTCTCTTGGAATACGAATGACTACAGATTTTTCCTTTTGCTCAATACCCCACTCAAGCATAGCCAAATATTCTTCAACACTTACAGGAGATAAATATACTATATTAGGAATATTAGAAATCATAGCAACATCAAATACACACAGATGCGTCATATCAGCTCCACTTATACCACCCCACTCTACCAAAATAACTGCAGGGTTTTCATTCAAAGCCAAATCTTGAGATAATTGGTCGTATGTCCTTTGCACAAAAGAACTCATTACCATATAAACTGGTTTGCAACCGCCTTTTGCCAAACCTGATGAAAAGGCAACCGCATGTTCTTCTGCAATTCCTACATCAACAAAATTTTCCCCCAAACTTTCACGTCTCTCACTGTTAAGCCCGAAAATACCTGGTGTTCCGGCATTAACCAAAACAATACTCTTATCTTTCTTAATCTTGTTATTCAAAAAATTATATGTTATTTCCGTATAATTTTCTTTATCAAAAACAACTTTTGACTCACCGGTTTTAATATCAAACGGAAAATTCCAATGCCAACGCTCTTTATTTCCTTCGGCAAATTTATACCCTTTTCCTTTTTTAGTATGCACATGAACAACAACCGGCTTACCAAAATCTTTTATTTCACTGAAAGCTTCAATCAAATCTTCCAAAGAGTTACCATCTTCTACATATTTATAACAAAACCCCAGTGCCTTAAACATATTACATTCTGCATTTCCCTTCGTTTCTCTTAAAAGCCTTAAATTTTCATATAATCCGCCATGGTTTTCAGCAATAGACATTTCATTATCATTCAAAACCACAATAAAATTGCCTCTAAACACACCTGCATTACTCAATCCTTCCAAAGCTTCTCCACCTGATAAAGACCCATCGCCCAAAACCGCAATCACATTTGATTTTTCTTTTTTAATATCACGAGCTTTAGCCAATCCCAAAGCCAAAGAAACAGATGTAGAAGTATGCCCAACCTTAAAGAAATCGTGTTCACTCTCATCTTGATTTGTATAACCTGAAATTTTTTTAATCCCTTCCACAGATAAGAAACCCTCTTTTCTACCGGTCAAAATCTTATGAGGATAACATTGGTGCGATACATCCCATACAATTTTATCTTCAGGACTTTCAAAAACATAGTGTAAAGCCATAGCCACTTCAACAATACCCAGATTTGGTGCAACATGACCACCAACAATACTGTTTCTAAACAAAATAGCCTCTCTGATTTCTTCTGCCAAAATCTTCATTTCTTCCAAATTTAACTTTTTCAAATCAACCGGACTGTTTATATTTTCAATATAGCTCATCACATTCTCCTTAAATTACTTATTAAAATACTAAACGATTACTTTAATCTTTTTTCTTATCTAATTGCCCATAAATTATTCTGCCTCTTACCTCTAAAATCTTTTTATAAACATCTTTAACATCTTCAAGCTTAACACTCTTAATTATATCATCAAGCCCCTTAATATCTTCATCACTCACTCCGTCTAATTTCATCCCCCCTACAAAATCGGCCAAACCTTTTGTATTTTCCAACAAATAATTTACATTGCTCAAGCTCTCATTTCTAATTTTTGCAATATCATCTTCGGTCATATTCTCTACACCGTTTTTAATTTCTCTTTCAAAAAGTTCTCTAAAATCTTCTAATTTCATTTTCTCATCAACAGGTATACCATACAAAGACAACATTCCGCCATATTCATTATTGTATTCCCCATCTACACCTATGCTTAAAAATTTCTTTTCCCGATAAACTAACTTATCATACAAATAAGCAGTATCATCACCACATAAAAATTCAGACAAAAATCCCAAAGCCTGTTCCTCTTTTTTATTCAACATCCCCTTAGGTATATGCCAATAAGAAACAAACCTGTTATGTTCAATCCCCAAAAGTTCCATTTTTAACTCAAAATTTCCCTCTTGTGGCTCAATAACCTCAAGTTTTGAAATATCTCGGTATGCTTTTTTTATTTTTCCGAAATATTTATCAACTAAACTTTTTGCCTCATCTTTTTTAATATCTCCCGCCAAAACCAACAACGCATTTTCCGGTCTGTAATATCTCTCATAAAAATCAAACACATCTTTTTTTTCTAAATTTTTAATCTCCTCAATTTCACCGCTTACAGGTCTTGAATAAGGATGCTTTTCCCAAAAAATCTTTCTCAAACTATCATAAAATTTTGTAACAACATTAGTTTCAAATCTCTGCATTCTTTCTTCCAAAACCACATCTCTTTCCGTCAAAAACACATCATCACTGATTTCCAAATTTTCCATTCTATCAGCTTCTAAAGCTAACAAAAGCTCTAATTTAGAAATATCCGAAAATTCATAATACCCCGTATGCAAATACGTTGTATAAGCATTATTTTCCACTCCGTTTTCTTCCATAATTTTATTAAATTCTTTATCTTTTACTTTTTTCGTTCCTCTAAACATCAGGTGTTCCAAAAGATGCGCTATTCCACCTTTAGAATAAGGGTCATAAAAAGAACCTGCTTTATAATAAAGTTTTAAATACCCTAATGGTGCTCTATGATTAGATATAACAACAACTTCCAATCCGTTATCCAAAAAGAAAT
>JAFYWO010000052.1 GCA_017557925.1 Alphaproteobacteria bacterium
AAAGAATACGGAAAATATCTTACCAAAACAAACAAACCTTTACCAGAGCACATTAACACCAAAAAATCCTCAAAGAAAGCAAGTCCGAAACAATCTATGTGTATCAGACTTATCCCGGAATTTAGGGAAACGTCAAACACCGTGAGCGAGGGTAAATGTAAAATTTTGACATTACATCCATCTATAAAAAAAGATGATGTTCAGTAAAAAAATAAAGCTCAAACCTTAATTGGTTTGAGCTTTATTTTTATTTGGTAGTAGAGCCTAATCCTCCATTTCTGATACCTGTTGCCTCGTCGCTATAGGTTATACCAAAAGAAAGGAGAATACCCTGACATATTGATTGTGATTTTTTTACGGATAATTCTTTTAATGTTTTAGAATCATTAGTGATTTTTACAAAAATATGCCCCTCATTGTCAGAATAATAGTAGTCACTATCTATTATGCCTACGGTATTATCAAGTTGCAGGCGATATTTAAATCCTAGACCTGATTTAGGAAAAACTCCTAAAAACCATCCTTCTTCTATTTTTATTCTTATCCCTGTGGGAAGAAGAATTGTTTGTCCTGATGATATAACAAAATCAACCGGAGAAAAAAAGTCATATCCTGCAGAACCTTTGGTTGCTCTGTAAGGAATTATTATACTATCATAAATTTCTTTTACTTGTTTTTCTGTTGTATCAGAAAAAATTTTAGTCCAAGCGGATAAAAATTCATTAAAACTTACTTTTTCAAATTCTGCTATACGGTTCATTTTATTCTCCTTTATATTTTTTGATAGGTTATATAAATTTATTGGGTTTACAAGTAAAAGATTTGAGTTTTTAAGAATTTAAAAATAGAACAAAATAAAAACATATATTGACATAGTCTTTTTTTGTGCTAACTTATTTAATCATATTTGATAAAAGGTTAAGTAAATGACTAAAAACTATATTGCTCTTATTGATTGTGATTGTTTTTTTGTTTCTGCAGAAAGAGCGTTAAATCCTGATTTAATCGGAAAACCAGTTGCGGTGTTATCAAATAATGACGGTTGTGTTATTTCTCGCTCTAAAGAGGCAAAGGCATTAGGACTTAAAATGGGAGAGCCTTATTTTATGGCAAAACATAACCATGCGAATATAATTTATGCCAGAGCTAACCACGAGTTATATCAAAAAATATCTGATAAAGTTATGAACAAACTTAAAAGTTATACTGATGAGGTTGAAGTTTGCTCCATTGATGAAGCATATATGTTATTAACCGGATTAAAAAGACTTTATAAGAAAAATTACATTGAAATTGCCAAAATGATAAGAGAAGAAATTTGGAAAGAATTAAAAATACCTGTTTCTATTGGTATTTCTTCTACCAAAACTTTGGCCAAGCTTGCCAGTGATAAAGCTAAAAAAAGCGGTGGCATCTTTGTAATCGGCGAAGCTAAGCGAAAAAAAATTTTAGCCCAAACTCTTATATCTGACATATCCGGTATCGGAAATAAATTGGGTATAAAGATGAGAGAGGAGTGTATATTTACGGCACTTGATTTTGTTTCCAGACCTGAGCATTGGATAAAAATAAAATTTCACAAAAACGGTATTGACTTAAAAAATGAGCTTAACGGTATCTCTTTATTTGGAATAAAAAAAGAACATAAGCGCCCTATTTCCATTCAACAAACTTCTGCATTAAAAGAGTTTACTAAAGATATTGAAATATTAGAAAAAGCTTTAATCGGACATATCAGAAAAGCCTCCAAAAAAGCAAGATTAGAAGGCGGAAAAGCCTCTAGTATAGAAGTTATGCTCCGCAATAAAGAATTTATGGTCTTTTGCGAAAAAGTAAAATTAAATGTTGTAACAAATCAAGAAATAGAAATTATACCTTTTGCCTTAAAAGCTCTAAAAAAAATATACAAACCACAAATGATATGGAGAAGTGTCGGTATTACTTTAACTAATCTTGTATACGGAGATTATATACAAGATGATTTATTTATTAAACCTAAAGTAAGCAACGAAAAATTAGGAAAAGTTTTAGATGTCTTGGAAGATAAGTTTGGAAAAGGTATTATTAAGATTGGCAAATAAGTTACATTTTATTAGATAAACTCGGAATAAAAAAATTCTCGGTGATAAACACCGAGAATTTTTTAGTTACTTCTTACTGTCAATTATATTATCAACACTAAGAGTAGGAAGAGCTCCACCAACAACCTTAGGATAGTTCTTGGCAACTTCCTCGCTGATGAGGTCTGGATTACTGTTCAACACCTCTCCTCGCTTGCTTAATACCTCATTTTCGGCTTCACCTTTTAAGCGAATAGCTGTTGCGGTACCTTCTGCTTCAAGAATAAGCTGTTTCTTTCGTCCTTCTGCCAAAGTTTCCATCTTCTTGGCCTCTTCTTTGGCGATTGCTGCCTCTATCTTCTTATTAACGAGGCTATTTCTTGCATTCTGATAATCTTCAGGATACTTGATGTCGTTAATAGTCAATGTCATCAGCTCAAAGAAGTTGATTCCTTTTAAGGTCTTTTTAACCTCAATACATCCCTTTGCCGGAACATACTCAGTAATACCTTCTTCCTCAACGGCTATCATCTTTGGAACCTTGATGTAGTTAGGTTTATCTATCATTGCTCCGGGATTATACGGATCAGGAACAGAAATTGTAGGATTTTTAGGGTCAACAATTTCTTCATAGATAATTCCTAATTCATAAAGAGTAACAAGCTCTTCTTTTGTAACTAAGCTTGCGGTCATCTCTCTACATCTTTCTTCCACTTTGGATTGAACAATTTTGATTAAAACTTGTTTAAATCCCTCTTGGTCGGCACGGATTTCTGCATAAGTAAAACGTGAGGTTACTCCATCAATTACACTATCAATCCATTTTTCTACTGTTGACCAGTAGTCAGAACCAAGTATCTGGAAGACTTTGTGCACCATATCCTGACGCAAACGATAGTTAAAATTCTCTTGGAAAATAATATCTGTTCCCAAGATAATTTTCTTTCTATCAATTCGTGTGATTTCAACTACACGGGTATCCATAAGATACCTGTCTGTTATGAAAGGAATATACCAGTTAAGACCAGGCTTATAAGTCTTGTCTTTAACCTTCTGTAAGACTTCCACATAACCGATGTTACCGGTCGGAACCACCCAAAGGCATTCAATTCCTAAATATACCACCAATAGCAATAAGCTAATGATAAGCACATTCAAAACACCTATAATTTTAAGTGTTAACAGTATTACCACCAAAGGAAGCAACACAATTCTTGACCATTTTTTAATGGTTGGAACTTTGTCAATAAATCTCTTTCCCATATTTTTATGTTTTTTAGAACAAAGAACCTTTGTTAGTCACAAAATTTATTTTAACCATATTACAAATTATCATATCTTCTCGTAGAAGCATCAGCCTAAAGTTCTAACAGCCTTCTAAATAACCTGCAATAAAGTAGACTTAAGACATCACATTAACCTAAAGATTAAGCTAATATTATACCTCTTGTCCTAAATTTTAAGATAAACATAGTTTTCTTTGTTTAGTTAATAATAATTTTCATATATATACGCCAAAGGCGCAGTAAAAAAATATTTTTACATTCTAAAGCTAGCATTTTTTTGTCTTTTAGTCAATGTTTTTTTTGAAAATGATAAACATTTATTTCAGATTAGCTGTTAAAATCTAAATTCCAATCACTGTAACGGGCAGGATCATCCATCCAGTTTGAACGAACTTTTACAAATAAGAACAGGTGTATTCTGTCTTCTAAAAGTTCCTCAAGCTCCAAACGAGCAGATTTTCCTATCTTTTTTATCATTGCCCCCTTTTGACCTAAAACAATTTGTTTTTGGCTATCTCTTTCTACATATATTGTCATTT
>JAFYWO010000053.1 GCA_017557925.1 Alphaproteobacteria bacterium
AGGAAAAGAAAAAACCTGCGCCTATTCCTCAAAGAAAGCCTCAAATTAAACCAAACAAAAAACAGGAACCCAAACCTAAAAAGAAACCGGAGCCCAAAAAAGAACCGGCTAAACCTGTAACAGCCCAACCTAAACCAAATCAAAGTAAACCAGTTAAATCTGCAAATCCTTTAGCCGGATTTGGTAGTGTAATGAATGATTTAAAAAAACAAGTAGCTGAAAAAGATGCTTTGGCTCAAGTTAAAGCAAGTGATGGGGTAAATAACTTGGGTGTTGAAGGTGGAGTTGCCGGAGGCTCTTATTTCAGCAAACTTTCTATTTCTGGAAAAGATTTTGTAAAGTCAAAAGTACAAGAAAAATGGAAGACTATCGCAGGCGGTAAAGATGATAGAAATATTGAAGTTGTAATAATTGTCAGACTTACAAAAGAGGGAATTATACAAGAAATTAAAATCAAAGATATGGCTAGATACAGAAGCGATGTTTATTTCCAAGCACTTGCAGATAGTGCCGAAAGAGCTATTCATATTGCACAATCTTCTGATAATGTATTTGGTATTCTTGCTCAACAAAATCCTTCATCTTATAGTGAATGGAAGGAAATTATATTTACGTTTACACCTCTTGACGGATTAAGATAAAGAAAAAGCCCCAAAATCGGGGCTTTTGTTTAGAATGCTATTTTGTTTCCGTTTACAGACGGATCAAAAATTGCATACATTCCATTGGCTTTCAAAATGTAAGCCTGAACACGGGAGATTATGCCTCCATACTTAGAAATTTCTACATCCTGTTGGATTGAGAAATCCCTATTTGGTCGTCCGATGATAAAAACATCATCTTCGGTTAAACTTGCAAGGCGCTCTTTGTAATCGCCGAGATTAACCTCTGCCACCCCTGAACAGATAAGTGTAGGTGGAAGAATACTTGCCATATACACCACTGTTGGTGTTCTGCCTATAATACGAAGATAGTCTTGCAACATCTCCTTACGGCTAGAACCTTGTGGAACTTCACCCTTTTTAGGCTTTACATAGCCCTCCATTTCAGAGAAATGGACACTGTTGAAGCTAAGTTGCGGAAACTCTTTGAGATATACCCACGTTTCCCACGCTCCCATTTCAATAAAATGGACGTTATAAACTTGGCCTTCTACCAACTTATCCGCATTTGGAAAGTAGTAGCTTGCCTTTTCCACTCTCTTGCATCTCACCTGTCTTTGGCGAGAATCGGCAATATTTAAATTCATAGATTTGAATTTAAAAAAATTGAACATAGGGTTAATTATTCAGCAAGCAAAGAACTACCAAAATGCTTAAGTTAAAACTCAAGGAATCCTCAAACTTTAACAATGACACTCAATAATTTACATAATACTTACTAGAACTATCTTTAATATAACACAATTTTAGACTTAAAGCAAGCTTTTAAAATCTTTAAATATCAACAAGATACTACATGCGCTAGACAAAATGTTTTATATATTTAATCTATAGCCATTATTTTCGGTGATTATGACTTGGCTTCCGCCGTATTGCTCTATTTTTTGGCGGAGACGATAAATATGTGTTTCTATGGTGTGTGTGGTCATCTCTATACTATATCCCCAAACATTTTCCAAAAGTTCTTCTTTGCTTATAATATTAGGGATGTTGTTATATAGGTATTTTAAAATTGTTACTTCCTTTTCTGTCAGTTTTATTATCTTATTGTTTTTTGATGAAGATATTTCTTTTTTTACAGGAAAAAGGCTATATTCTTTAAAATTTAAACATTCTTTGCGACGAACTTTAGGAAATAATTTGTTTTCTTTGATAGATTTGATTATATCTAATAATGAAAAAGGCTTTGTAATAACAATATCAGCATAACTTGATGCTACTGTTTTATCGGAAAAAAAGGCTATTGGTATAGTTTTATATTCTTGATATATAGTTTCTAATATTGCATCATTTTCATCTACCAAAAACATATCTATATTTTCTTCTTTTATATCTGAGGTTATATTATCTTCTGGTATAAAAAATTTTAGTTGAGATAAAAAATCTTCAAAAAAAAGCTCATTATCAGAGATTATACATATTTTTTTCATAAAGCAAACTCCAAACCTAATATTGTTGCATATCCCTTTGTTGTTTTATCATCTTTTGCATTTTGCTTTGCCAGTGTTAATGATAAAGTTGTATATTTGTTATATTTATAACTATTTGAAAAACTTATTATTTCGTTTTGATTAGAAAATTTATCTGATTTTGAATTAAAGTAGGCAATACCTGTTGTGAGAGGTCCTATTTCATAACTTAATCCTAAATTATACGCATGACCTTCTCGGTATGCATCTTGCAATGTTAATAAAGCTTTTTTAGTTTGGGCACTTGTTTTTAAGTATGATCCCCCAAGAGTCCATCCTTTGCGATAAATACTCATTCCTAAAGAATATTCTTCGCTATTATTTTTATAGTTTCCATAACCTAAAGATGTTTCTATTTCATAATCTTTTAAGTAAAAATAATTATATAGACCAAAAACATAGGCTTCATCATTATAGTATAGCGAATCCTTTGACACCAAACCTGCAGAACTATTAGTATTTGGAATATAACTAAAACCTAATTTAGTGTTTAATACCGATGGTGTTACATAATTTAATTTAAAAGAAGCACCATCAGTATTTATATAAGTAGAGTTCAGAGTTTTATATGATGATTTTGAACCTTTTTTATACCAATTAGGATTTGTTATAAAATTGGTTAGTTCGGTGTTATTTATTTTTATTGGTCCGGCATTTGGAGCGCCAACAGAAAAATTGTATGCAACATTATAATCTTGACCAACCGTAAATACACCTGTAGGACTTTCAAATTCTGCAAAAAACTCCTCTCCCCAATAGCCTTGATTATAATTTTCTACTTCTTTTGCGGTATCTATCATTATATAGCTAATCAAAGATGCTTTATAGTCATAATTTATATTATATGATAGTTTGGTATAAGCATTTAAGGAAGAATTAAGGTTGTTAGTTTTATATTTTAGAGGTGTTGAAGATGAATAGTCGGTATATCCATAGAAATTACCAAGACTTATTGAATAGTCCATTTCTATAGAGCCTGCATTTGCTTTGTTTATAAAAAATAAAAGAAATAGCATAAAAGAGCATATTTTCATAAAAACAACCTCAAAAATATTATTATCTTAATTAAATATAAAACTATCTTTTTGTCTTAACAAGACTTATATTGTTTATATCTTAAAAAAATATGGATAAATATTATGCTTTTTGATTTATGGTATCTATATTAATGTGGAATCTTAAAAAATAAATTTATAATGGAGAGTAAAAAATGCAAAAACCTGTTATGCTTTTAATTCTAGACGGTTGGGGATATAGAGAACCTATTACGGATGATAATGCTATTGAGAAAGGATATACTCCTAATTGGCATTATTTAATAGATAAATATCCTCATTGTTTTGTTGAAACTTCCGGATTAGATGTAGGACTTCCAGATGGGCAAATGGGAAATTCTGAAGTAGGACATACAAACTTAGGTGCCGGACGTGTGGTTATGCAAGATTTACCAAAAATTGATTTGGCAATTAAAGATGGTTCTATAAAAGAAAACAAAGTTTTAATAGAAATGATAAGAAAATTAAAAGAATCCAAAGGAACTTGTCATTTAATGGGATTAATGTCTCCAGGTGGCGTTCATTCTCATCAAAAACATATTGAAGCTGTTGCAAAAATTCTTAATGACAACGGTATTGATGTTGATGTTCATGCATTTTTAGATGGCAGAGACACCCCTCCTCAATCTGCAAAAGAATTTTTAGAGGAATTTGAAAACAACATAAAAGAACTTGATAAAGTTAAAGTAGCAACAATTTCCGGTCGTTTTTATGCAATGGACAGAGATAAACGTTGGGATAGAGTTGAAAAAGCATACAATAATATCATCCTTGCAGATGGACAAAGATTTGAAACTTCAAAAGAGGCTATTTTATCATCTTATGCTAATGGTGTTAATGATGAGTTTGTTATACCTTGTGTTATCGGTAATTATCAAGGAGCAAAAGATGGTGATGCAGTTTTGATGATTAACTATCGTGCAGATAGAGCAAGAGAAATTATGTATACTCTTGGCGATAGTGAATTTGATGGATTTGCAAGAAGTAAAGTTATTAACTTTGTTGAAGTTGTCGGAATGACTGAATATTCTGTTGACCATACAAGGTTTATGAAAGTTATATTTGGTCCAGAAGCTTTAACTAATATTTTTGGTGAAGTCGTTGCTAAAAACGGATTAACACAACTTAGAATCGCTGAAACAGAAAAATATGCTCACGTTACTTTCTTCTTTAATGGCGGAGAAGAAAAAGAATTTGAAGGGGAAGATCGTATTTTAATTAACAGTCCGAAAGTTGCAACATACGACCTAAAACCGGAAATGAGTGTTTATGAAGTTACAGAATCCTTAACTAAGGCTATAAGAGATAAAAAGTATGATGTTATTATTTGCAACTTTGCTAATGGTGATATGGTCGGACATACCGGTATTATGGATGCTGCATTAAAAGCTGTTGAAGCTGTTGATGAGTGTTTAGGCGAGGTTATGAGTGCTATTAAAGAAGTTGACGGCGTATTACTTGTTACGGCAGACCACGGAAACGCAGAAAAAATGGTTGATGAAGAAACAGGTGCTCCTTATACTGCTCATACCGTTGGTAAGGTTCAGGCAGTGCTTTATAATAGTAATGAAGGTGTTAAAAATCTAAAGGACGGACGTTTAGCAGATATTGCTCCTACCCTTTTAGATTTAATGAATATTGAAAAACCTGTTGAAATGACAGGAAACTCTTTGTTAGTAAAATAGTGATATGAAAACAGGTATTATTTTTGGCATAACGATTATTTGTTTTGGGCTTAATTTGGCTTGCTGCAAATTAAGTTATGCCAAAGATGTATCTGAAAACGAATTAAGACAAATTGAAAAAGAGGCTGAACAAAAGACCTTGGAATTTAAAAAATTACAAGCACAAGCTATCAGGCTTAATTTGGAATTAACTAAAATTAATAAAGACGCTATAAATCTTGCACAGGAAATTCAGAAAAATGAAGCATCCATATCTAAGTTGGAGGTTGATTTGTGGCGCTTAAAAGAAGACGTTGATGCTATGGAGAAAGCTTTTAAAGGAGAAAATAATTCTTTAATTTTAACAATAGCTTCTCTACAGAATATGTCTTTAAATCCTTCGGAATCTGTTATTTTACAACCACATTCTCCTGTAGATTTAATTAGAAGCGCTATTCTTCTTCGTGAAACAGTACCTTTTATTAATGAGAAGACATCAAAACTTAAAGTTGATTTGGACGCCCTTTACAGTAAGAAAAAAAAGCTTGAATTAGTTATGGAACAAACAACTAAATCTCAAGATAAATTAAAAAAACAACAAAAAACGATGAAAATAGTTTTGAAGAAAAAATCTGATTTAAGAAAAAATATTGAAGACAAAGGTATAGAAGCTCAAAAAACAGCGGAATTATTGGCATCTAAAGCAAAAGATTTAAGAGATTTATTGGAAGAGCTTGAAAGACAAAAAGAAATTGAGCGCCAAAAAAGAGAAGAACAAGAAAGATTAGCAAACCTGAAAAGACAACAGAAATATCAAAAACAACAGAAAAATGTTAAGATGGTTGATATGGCAACACATAAAACAATTAAGGAGCAAATTAAAGGAGGTAGGTTCCAAAAAGCTAAAGGTATGCTTACAAAACCTTGTGCAGGCTCTATTATTACAGAATACGGACAAGTTATATCTAAAGGTGTTACCTCTAAAGGAATTGTATACAAAACACGCTCTCTGGCTCAAGTTGTTGCACCTTATGACGGAACTGTTATTTTTTCCGGTCCTTTTAAAGGATATGGTAATATTATTATTGTAGAACATGGTGATGGATATCTTTCTTTATTAGGAGGACTAGGGCAAATTGATTGCGAAGTTGGTCAAATGCTTTTAGCTGGTGAACCTGTCGGAACAATGCCCGAAAATAAAGAAACAAAACTTTATGTTGAAATAAGAAAGGATAGACACCCTATAAATCCAAAACCTTGGATTGCCGGTTAAATTTTATTTGATAGGA
>JAFYWO010000054.1 GCA_017557925.1 Alphaproteobacteria bacterium
ATTTAAAAAATCAACTTGTGCATTTGTAGTCATCTTTAATTTCCTTATTATAATTTCTAACATTATGCCAGCATTAGATATTCTTTTGCCTGCACATAGTAAATATATATCACATTTAGTTAAAATAATCTAAAGCATTACAAAAAAAAAACATTTTACCCCAAAAAAAAGACACCCGTTTAAGGGTGTCAAAAAAAGATTTTGCTTTAACATTTACAAGCTTTTACGAATTCGTCTTAAAGTTTCTTCTTTTCCTAAAATACTTGCAATTTCACTTGCACCTCCAGGAGTTGTTTCAAGTCCGGTTAAAGCAATTCTTACCGGATACAAAACTTGCCCGTTTTTAAGTCCGTTATCAACTGCAATACCTTTAAGACACTCAAACAAACTTTCATTACTCCAAACTTCTAATTTTTCCAATTCAGGTAAAGCCAATTCTAAAGATTTTTTAGCAATTTCAACATCTGTTTTCATTTTTTTATTTACAAAAAGCTCTTGACTGTATTCCGGAAGTTCTTCAATAAACTGAGCAATTTCAACAATATCATTCAATACTTCAACACGAGGTTGTAAAACTTTAGACAACTCAACTCTATTAACATCACGAGTTAAAAATTTATCATATTGAATTTCTGCTAATTTATGAAATCTATCAAACTCCAAAGCTCTGATATAACAACCGTTCATCCATTTTAATTTTTGAATATCAAAAATAGCCGGAGATTTATTTAAACGATTCGCATCAAAAACTTCTTCTAATTCTTTTAAAGAAAAGATTTCCTGTTCTGTTCCGGGATTCCATCCCAAAAGTGCAATATAGTTCAATACCGCCTCAGGCAAATAACCTTTTGCGACTAAATCTTGGAAAGATGCATCTCCGTTACGTTTAGACAACTTATGTTGAGCATCTTTCATCACTTGTGCAACATGCACATAAACCGGTGGTTCCCAACCAAAAGTTTCATAAATAAGATTATACTTCGGAGTAGATGAAATATACTCATTACCTCTGACAACGTGAGTAATTTTCATCAAATGATCATCAACTACATTTGCAAAATTATATGTAGGAAAACCGTCACTTTTTAATAAAACACCCTCGTCCAGCTCATCATAATCAATCTCAATATCGCCATACACAACATCATTAAATAAAGACTTACCCTCTTTATTGATTGTTTGACGAATAACAAAACTCTCACCTTTTTCTATTCTTTTTTTAGCCTCATCTAAAGAAATGTTTTTGCAAGGGTCAACAAACTTAATATTATTACCTTCGTCTTTTTGTTCATCAGCATCATCTTTTGAGCAAAAACAATAATGTGCCCCACCAAGCTCAACCAACTTATGAGCATACTCCTGATAAATACTCAAACGTTTTGATTGCACATAAGGTCCAAAATCACCTCCGATATCCGGCCCCTCATCCCAATTCATTCCAACTTCTTTAAGGGTATTATAAATAATTTCTGTTGCACCTTCAACATAACGTTTTTGGTCTGTATCTTCAATACGCAACACAAATTGTCCGCCATCTCTTTTAGCTATTAAATATTCATATAAAGCAGTCCTCAAATTACCGATATGCATATATCCTGTAGGACTTGGTGCAAAACGAGTTCTAGCAACCATCTTAAAAACACTCCTAAAAAAACTTAACACTTAAGTCTTCTACTCTAAAACATTATAAAAGTAAAGCACAATCTAACAAAAAAGGAGTGTAAAAAACACTCCTAAACATTTAAATTTCAGCAGATTATCAAAAATACCAATTCCCCAAATAAAGCAAACCTATTGTAAAAATAAACAAAAAGTAGAATACGGCAAATTTTAATGAAAGTTCGTCATATTTTTCACCAAAAATACAGGGTTTGCCAAACTCATTTTCACCATCTTCCCCTTTTAAGAAGAAACAACTGATTAAAAACTTTAAACCATAAAACATTACCGAATAAAAAATAGTAATAAAGCAAACACTTAATGCAAGAATAGTATATTCCAAATCAGTTCCTTCCAGTTCGTCAATACTAATCAAAAGCATACTCATAACCACACCCCCCATAAACACCTGCTCCAAATATCCGTGCCAAGATGCTCTGCCAATATCATGCATACGTCTTACAAGCATGCTTCCAAGTGGTATCAAAGGTAACAACAAACTCATCCAAAAACACAAACTTGCCCAAGCAATATTTTGTTCTATTTGTTCTAAACTATACCCTCTCATGTTAGCATTCATCAAATAACTAGGAGAAAGAATATAGCTTGAATGCAACTGTACAATGGCACTCAAAACACTATTTACCAATAAGAAACACCAAAACTCCAATTTTGAACTGCGACCTTTAAGGTTAAAAACATTTTTCCATCCGTTAAAGAAAATCTTAAAAATCATATCTGGAGTAAAAACTACATTTCCGGCAATTTTATTATCTGTATTGACAGTTTTATTTTCTTCAACGTCTTTTATAACTTTTTCTGTTATGCTTTCAATAGTTACATCCTTTTTAACATCCTTCTTAATTTTATGAGTTTTTTTTTCGCTGTTTTTATTTTTGCTAACCACAGCTTTAGCCTTAACTGTTGTTTTTGCGCTTGATTTACCGGTCATAATTTTGTCCTCTTAAATACTATATATTTAATTATTATACTCAATATTTCTTAAAATAAATTTAATCAATCGCTATCTTCAAATGATATAATTCACCTAAAGACATCTATGTTTTATACAACACCACTCTATATTTTAATTTCCGTTACTTGAGTTTTTCTGCTAAATATTTATAAGTATATCCCTTCTTCTTTTTAACTACTTCTTCAGGCGTTCCTTGAACAACAATTTTGCCACCTCCATCACCACCTTCCGGTCCCATATCAACAATATAATCGGCAACTTTTATCACATCTAAATTATGCTCAATAACAATAACGGTATTACCTTGTTCAACCAAAGCCTGCAACACATTAAGCAATCTGTTAATATCTTCAAAATGAAGTCCGGTTGTAGGTTCATCTAAGATATAAACAGTTTTTCCCGTCGCTCTTTTTGACAATTCTTTAGAAAGTTTAACCCTTTGCGCCTCTCCACCGGACAAAGTTGTAGCCTGTTGTCCTAAATGAATATACCCCAATCCGACCTTTTGTAACAATTCAAGCCTGGTTCTAATACTTGGAACATTACAAAAAAACTCTACAGCCTCATCAACAGTCATATCCAAAACATCTGCAATAGATTTACCTTTATATGTAACTTCCAGCGTTTCACGATTAAACCTCTTGCCATGACACTCATCGCATTCAACATAAACATCAGGCAAAAAGTTCATTTCAATTTTAGTAACACCATCACCTTTACAAGCCTCACATCTTCCTCCCGCAACATTAAAAGAGAAACGACCGGCCTGATATCCTCTGGCTTTTGCTAACGGCAATTCAGCAAACCAATCCCTAATGTAAGTAAAAACTCCGGTATATGTGGCAGGATTAGAACGAGGAGTTCGCCCTATTGGTGATTGGTCAATATCAATAACTTTGTCAATATATTCAACTCCGAGCAGTTCATCATAAGCACCTGTATTCTCTCTTGTTTTATTTAATTCCTTATTAAGTGCTTTGAATAATGTTTCTAAAATAAGAGAAGATTTACCTCCGCCTGAAACACCCGTAACTAAAGTAAGAGTTCCTAAAGGCACTTTAAGATTAACATTTTTAAGATTATTAGCCCTAGCACCGTTTAATTCCAAAAATTTTCCATTACCCTTTCTTCTTTTAAGCGGAACGGAAATTTCTTTTTTACCGTTAAGATATTGTGCAGTTAAAGAATTATTATTTTTCAAAACATCTTCAACACTACCTTCTGCAACAATTTCTCCACCTTTTTCACCAGCCCCTGGCCCCATATCAACCAAATAATCTGCGCTTCTGATAGCATCTTCATCATGTTCAACCACAATAACGGTATTACCAATATCTCTAAGTCTGTTAAGTGTTTGCAACAATCTGTCATTATCTCGTTGATGTAAACCTATAGAAGGTTCATCTAATACATAAAAAACTCCGGTAAGCCCCGACCCAATTTGCGAAGCTAAGCGAATACGTTGTGATTCGCCACCTGATAAACCTCCTGATTGTCGTGAAAGTGTCAGATAATCCAATCCGACATTATTTAAAAACTGCAATCTCTCTATTATTTCTTTCAAAATTTTGTGTGCAATCTGCTTTTTTTGAGGAGTTAATTGTTCTTCAACCTTTTCAAACCACTTTAGCACATCACGAATAGACATATCGGATACTTCCATAATATCCAAACCGCAAACCTTAACTGCCAAAGCCTCTTCTTTTAAGCGTTTACCTTTGCAATATCCGCAAGGAGCTGCCGACTGATAATGAGATAACTCCTCTCTGCTACTTGCAGATTCTGTTTCCAAAAATCTCCTCTCCATATTAGGTATAACACCCTCAAACGGCTTATCCGAAACAAAAGAAGAATAATACAGTGGCACACAGACGTTGCCCGACCCATAAAGAATAACATCACGAGCTTTTTTAGGCAAATCTTTCCACGGAGTATTTTGTGAAATTTCCAAAAAATCACACAAGGAAATCAATGTTTGTTTATAAAATGCGGACTTAAACCCATACCACGGTGCAATAGCACCTTGTGCAATACTTTTTTCAACATTTGGGATAACCAAATTTTCATCCATATAAAGTCTTGCCCCGATACCGTCACAATAAGGACAAGCACCTTGAGGATTATTAAAAGAAAACAATCTCGGTTCAATTTCCTCAATCGTAAACCCCGACACGGGACAAGCATATTTGGAAGAACAAGTAAATCTGTTGTTTTCCGTTAAATTATCTACATATAAAATACCATCACTAATCTTTAATGCGGTTTCAACAGACTGCGCCACTCTTTCGCTCATATCTTCATTTTTGATAATCAACCTATCAACAACAACTTCAATATTATGTTTAATATTTTTCTCCAAATTAGGCACTTCTTCAAGGTCATAAATCTCTCCATCAATTTTAACCCTCTGAAAACCTTGCTTTAAAAGTCCTTCCAATTCTTTTTTAAACTCTCCTTTTCGGCCTCTGACCATTGGCGCAACAAGCATAATTTTTGTGCCTACGTTTAAGGCTAAAATCTTATCAACTATTTGACTAACCGTTTGTGCCTCAATAGGTAATCCCGTAGCAGGAGAATAAGGAGTTCCTGCCCTTGCCCACAACAGTCTCATATAATCATAAATTTCAGTAATTGTTCCAACTGTTGAACGTGGATTATGAGAGGTAGTTTTCTGCTCAATAGATATAGCCGGTGCTAAACCTTCAATAGAATCAACATCAGGCTTTTTCATTAAATCCAAAAATTGTCTTGCATAAGCAGATAAACTCTCAACATACCTTCGTTGACCTTCTGCATAAATAGTATCAAATGCAAGCGATGATTTTCCGGAACCGGAAAGCCCGGTAATAACCGTAAGCTTATTTTTGGGGATAGAAATATTAACCCCTTTTAAGTTATGTTCTCTAGCACCTTTAATTTCAATATACTTACTTTCAGCCATATCAAAGCACCTCCGAGAAAACTAAATATACCAATTTTGTTCTTTTAGCAAGACATTTTAGCAATTTTCAAAAAAAATATTTTTTAAATCAATAAAAACAAACGCTAAACACTAAAAAATAAACTAAAACATCAACAAACAACAAAAACAACAAAATAAAGCTTCAAAAACAAAATTTCTCAACCAAAACAAACTGTTATAAAGCAAAATAAATCTATTATCTAAACTTCCAAACTACACTGCAAACATCTTCTTTACAACTACAAGCATTATTTATTTTATCATCGCTAACATACATTACATTTTGCGCCTTAAATATATTAGCCTTCTTGATATCCTCTTGCTTAGTATCTCCATAAACCTCATCTAAAACACCTGCAGGTGTAGGAGTGCTAAATCCACCGACAGCAATAAGTCCGATATCTATCAAACCGCCTGTTTTCATAAGATGAACGCACCCAAATTTACTTAAACCTTGGAAAGAAACCTCAAAAGCAGACCTTGGTTGTACATCAGATAATGATGAATAATACAAATCAACCCCACCCATATAAGAATTTACTGGCTCACTAAAACCTTCTTTATTCATTCGTTTCGGAAAAATTTTTAATTTGGTAGCAATTTTATAATCAAACTCGCCATAATCTCTTTCTTTTTCATGAACTTCTTTAATAATTTGCACAATTTCAATAATTTCTTCTATACAAAAATTGGTCTTC
>JAFYWO010000055.1 GCA_017557925.1 Alphaproteobacteria bacterium
GTGAAAGTAGGCATAAATATTTCGTTTATCCCCAAATTCATCTCCGGCAACTTAGTTTGTGAAAATAGAGTTGTCCGTAAACATTAAGCGTAATGTTTATAACAGATAATTAAGTTTTTTTTGAAAATAAACAGTCCCTTTGTGAAAAGCGACTGTTTTTTTATACCTAAAACTATTTATCATCTTTAATTACCTGACATCACTTATTATTTAGAAAACAAGGAGGCAAAAATGCGTTTCATAAAACCCGAAAATCTAGATAAAAACTCTATAATACTTGATGTCAGAAATAATACACAATATATCAAAGAACATCTTGCCCTTCCCCATATACCGATAGAAGCCAAAGACATAAAACCCAAAGAATTTATGCAAAAATATAATCCTAACGGCGAAAAAACCATAAACATACTATGTACTTATGGCGGACTATCATCAGAAGTCGCCCAAAAATTTGAAGAAGAAGGCTTTGACAACATAGCAGTAATTATAGGCGGAATTGTAGAAGCTGAAAACGAAGGCATAGAAATAATAAAATCTTCTTCACAACAACTTCCAAACTAACAATTTAAAACAAAAAAAAGAGCAACCGTTTATGTCGCCCTTTTTTAATAAAACTCAAAATCAATAACTAGATATCTAAAATTTTATATTCAATACCACTTTCATCAATATTCAAAATTTCAAGTTTAACACCTTCAATTTCAACTTCCTTATCATACATAGGGAACATGAAAGTCTTTGAAGCTTCTATAGGCATACCGTTATTTGGAGAAACAGCACTATATTCAAATTCCATTTGATAATCTTTCATTCCCATATAACGAATTTCAAAACCGCTAACAACTTCTTCTTTACTTGAAGTGCTCATTGTTTCATTTAAGAATTTAGTTCCAGTTGGTTCTAAAATAAAAGAACTGTCCAACAAAGCCAATCTGTCATTGTAGATTCTACCAACTCTTGGGTAGACATTACCTCTTTCATCAATCAACAAAATATCTCCGATACGATTCGGTTCAAGAAGTCTCAAAACTTTACCGTTAATTTCTACTTCACCGATAGCTTTGTAAACTTTTTCATCAGAAAATTCAACCGGAACAGTTGCCGAAACCATAGCACCTTTAGATGTAGGTCTTACAAACTCATCAGAATGAGTTAATTTTTGATAGATTTTAGAAGAAACAACTATACCACCCGGAACGGCATGTCTTGCAGAACCTGCCTTATAATCAGTAATAGCAATAGTTTCTGTTTCTGTTTCCTCAAAAGCACCTTCCATATAGTAGTTTATATTATATGTATAGAAGAAATCAGTCAACGTATTACGTTTACCCAACGTATAATCTCCTTGGAAATATCCGCAAGAAGATAAACCTAAAATTCCTAAAACAACAAATATTTTTTTCATAATATAATCTCTTTTTAACGTTTTCCTCACTATATTTATGCAACGATATAAAAAATATGTAAACAAAAATTCTATAAAAAGGTAAAACTATGCACAAGATTAAACATAAAATACCGCTTATACGCTTCACTCCGGTTGAATTTATGGAAGAAAATATCATAAATTATTTAGAAGAAACCTTTGAGGTAGTAAGCATAAATTATACCGATTCCAATATGGAAGAATATATTTGTTATGCTAACCCTTCTTTTGATGTAGAAAAATTCATAAAAGAAACACAAAACCTACCATTTGCTCTACCTCAATTTCAAGTAGAAACATTAGAAGATAAAAATTGGTTAACCGAAAATGTCATAAAATTTTCTCCTTTTGAAGTAGGTGATTTTTTAATCTACGGCATACACGAAGTAACCACCCCTAAAACAGACAAAATACCTGTTCAGGTCTACGCTGCCACAGCCTTTGGCTCCGAACACCCAACAACGAAAATGTGCTTAACCGCAATTACCGAACTAAAAAACTTAATCACTCCCCAAAAAATATTGGATATGGGAACAGGTTCGGGTATACTAAGCATTGCCTCTTCAAAATTATGGAACGAAAAAACAAAAATCATCTCAGCAGACATAGACCCTGAATCAGTAGATGTAACACACTCCAACACAATAACCAACAACCAAAACAATTACATCACCGCCATATTAAGTGACGGCTATAATAATCCAATGATTAAAGAAAACTCCCCTTTTGACATCATATTGGCAAACATCCTTCTAAACCCGCTAAAAACTATGACACAAGATGCCTACGATTCTCTTATAAAAAACGGCTATTACCTTATATCCGGTTTCATATCAAACCAATTAGAAGACATCATAAACCACCACACCTCATTTGGTTTTAAAGTCATAAAAATATACGAACAAGAAAATTGGCACGCAGTTCTTTTACAAAAATAGGAGCAAATTATGAGCATAAAAAGCATACAAGAGCACTTACAAAAAAATAACCTGCATGGTCAAATTATCACAATGTCCAACTTATTTATAGCTCAAGATATCCGTGATGATGAAAATAAAATAAAAGAACTCACAAATTTCACCGGTTCAACAGCGTTATTATTTGTAACTCAAAAAAATGCTTATCTTTTTGTTGATGGTCGCTACATACTGCAAGCCAAAAAAGAAACAAACCCCAAACTTATAGAACTAATACTTCAAGATGATGAAGCTTTCTGCTCATTAAGTAAAACCCTAAAAAAGCTCTATAAAAATTCATCTGCAACCATTTTGTATAATCCTTGGGAAATTTCGGAACAAACCAAATTGTTTCTACAAAAAGAACTCCCGAATATCAACTTTTCTTCTGTTCCCAACCCAAGCTATAACCTTACTCAAACCATAGCCAAGACATTCACTCATCAAAAAAAATTCACAGGTCTTTCAACAAACGAAAAATTGACTTTCGTTCTTAATTATATGAAACAACAAAAAATAGACAACTACCTGATAACATCACCGGCAAATGCTTCTTGGTTATTAAATATGCGTTCTAATGCTCTAAAACACAGTCCGGTATTCAGAGCCTATGTTCTTATAAACAAAACAGGAACCTGCAAAGTATTTGCAAACTCAACAAACTACACCAAAGCTCTACCGTTAGAAGCTTTGGAAGACACCTTAAAAAATACTCCAAAACTTGCAACCGACTACAGAACAACCCCTTCCATCATAATAGACTTTGCACCTTCAATACAAAACTATAAAGACCCGATAGAAAATCTGAAATCCATAAAAAATCCAACCGAATTAAAAGGTTTTGAACAAGCTCATATAAGAGACGGAGTAGCCGTAACCAAATTTCTCTACTGGTTATCTAAAAACTATTCACAAAAAACAGAATTAGATATAGCTCAAAAACTAACCTCATTACGACAAGAAGAAAAAAACTACTACTCCGACAGTTTCAATACCATTTCAGCCTTTGGAGCAAATGGAGCAATCGTTCATTATGCGCCAACGCCAAAAAACAACTTAACCTTAAAAAAAGGCTCTCTGTTGCTACTTGATAGCGGAGCACAATATTATGACGGAACAACCGATATTACACGAACAATATCCATAGGTAAACCCACCGAAGATATGAAACAAAATTATACTCTTGTCCTAAAATCGCACATATCACTTGCAACAGCCGTATTTCCAGAAGGCACTTCCGGAGAAAAATTAGATATACTTGCCCGAAACAGTTTGCTTCAACACAACTTAAATTACGCACACGGAACAGGACACGGTGTCGGTCATTTTTCAAACGTTCACGAAGGACCATTTAGAATATCCATAAATTCAAACAGCAATATTCCGTTGCAAAAAGGAATGGTTACATCCATAGAGCCGGGATATTATAAAGAAAATCATTATGGTATACGCATAGAAAACCTCTACCAAATCATCAAATATCAAAAAACACCATACCTTACTTTTAAGGCATTAACCCTTGTTCCTTTTGATAAAAATTTAATCTTAAAAGACCTTTTAACCAACGAAGAAATAGATTATATAAATACCTACCATCAACAAGTATTCAATAACTTAAAAAAATATTTAAGTCGTTTGGAACTTGATTGGTTGAAAGATAAAACCTCCCCCATATAAGAGCAAATAAAATGCTAAAAATTTACCCTATGATACTGGCACTTTTTATTTCCGTAAAAGGTGCTTTTTCTTTCCCTTTATACCAAGAACTTTATACCTCGCCGAACCTAACACAAAAAAACGAGTTAATTATCTTTTATAACTCGCTTAGACCTTGCTTTAATTGTCCGAAAATCGTTTCAAACCTTATAAATATCATAAAACAAAACTATACCTCAAAAAATTTTTCTTTCTACCTTATTGATCTTAAATTACATCCTCATTTCATTCCAATTTTCAACCTCACATCACCACTTAATTTAGTAGCCATACGCATTCAAGATGGTTCGCCATCAGGATACCAAAAACTCCCCTATCCGATACTCAACCAAAATGACCTCATATCTCTAAGCCAAACAATAACCGAATTTATCAATATTTTTTTCAACATACCGATAAAATTATCTAAAAATTAGTAATTTATAACTGATAATCCCCAAAAAAGAAAGTGCAACTAACCCTTTTTTATGTTAGAATCATAAAAACAAGGAGAGTAATATGAATAAAATTATTTCGTGGATAAAAAAATTAAATTCAAAAGAAATATATACCAAACCACAACGTTTTATTGATTTAAAACGTGCTACAAGTATTATAGAATTTCTAACCCCCGGACATCCTCTTTACGATAATTTGGCACAAAAAGAAGAAGACAAGTTACGTATTCTTGCTCCAAACGATTCCGCTTTTGATGAAACAAGCCTAAACCATAATTTCATAGCAACAGTGCGCTATAATGATAGAAGCTTTTTGGTAATAAACTCACTAAAACATTTCAAAGAGCAAAGTATTGGCGGTCTTTTGCAGTATGATGAAAATATTTTTAATGTAATTCCTTTTTTTGAAACTGAAGATGAATACCAAACATCTTACGATTTCACATTTTCAGAAACCTATGAATATGACCATCCGGTAGAATTATATACTTTTACCTACCATTCATCTAAAAATTCCGGAAAAATCAGCTTAAACCGTGGTAAAATCCCTATCACAATAAATATGATAGACAACAACCGTCTATTGTTTACTCAAAAACTGACACCGGAAGAAATAGAGATTGTAGACTACGTCATCATCCCTGCAGTAGATGCTTTCAAAAATATACGAGAAAAACAAAAAGCAAAAATTTCATAACATAATTCTAAAGAAAAAAACAGCGGACAACCCAATAAAGTTTCCGCTTTTTTTTATATCCGACATAAAACCAAATATCTATTTTTTTCAACCTATTGCCAGCTTAACTTTTTTCAAAAAATAAGCTAAATTATACTTACACTAAAAAAGGAGAAGAAAATGATGTTACTACTTTTATTAACTTTATAACCCTAAAACTCCTCTCGCATCCCACACAAAAAAAGGCCGTTCATAAGAACAGCCTTTTTTTGGTTATTTAGCTTTCGCAAAATATTCGCTCAGCAAACCGTTGAACTCGGGATCTTCCAGTTCAGCTATTGCTGAGATAACACTTGGACTAAGCTTAGCTCTATCAAATATTACTTTGATAGCTGCACTGCAACCCATTCTGACGATATCAACATCAGCAGAAACAGATATATCCATGCTTGCTAATTTCACCATCACCTTTTCATCCCCTATTGAAAGCATTTGAAACACCGCTTCATCCGTGAAATAATCACGTTCAAGCAACTTATCAATATACTTCTGATTGCCTGACTTTAAGATAGTCTCAACAACCACGGATACCGCCCCAAGTTCTTCAATCACAAGAAAAACTTCGTCATCATTTCCTTTCTTGATTTCTCTTGAAAGACGAGACACAAACAAATAAGGGCGATTTTCAAGCAAGTCCTTATCAAGGGTTCTCACAAAAGCTGTATCATCGCAATCTCTGCCATTCTTAGCCTTACGCTCCTTCTTCATGTCTTTTTTAACATAAGAAGGACACTCATTTTCAAACTTACCTTGCAAGTCAAGGTGTTCTTGGCTATTAGCCATCCAGTCTTCTAATTCTCTATACATATTTTTACGAATTAGGTTTGACAATAGGTTAATTCACACTCACGCAAGATTATGCATACACCAAGATAACCCATATTCCACCTGAAACAAAAAAGCTCAGACAAAATTATAAACCACTTAATAATAAACAAAAATCTATACGATCAAATTTAATCTACCACATTTTTTACTTTAAGTCAATATTTTTCAACCCAAAACAAACAATTAACAAAACCATATATACGCTTGTGCATACTCAAACCTTTAGTCTTGCCTTTAAAACAAATATCTAGCATACTGCAAACAATTTTTTATTTTAATAGAGGACTAAAAAATGACTGATAATACGATATATGCCCCATTTGAAGGAATTATTCCCAATTCACTATTTGCAGAACTTGTTGCCGCACCGCCTTATGATGTATTATCTTCAAGCGAAGCAAAAAAATTAGCTTGCAATAATCCATATAGTTTTTTGCATATATCCAAAGCAGAAATAGACTTTGAGGATAACACTTCTCCATACGAAGATAAAGTGTATGAAAAAGCTGCTGAAAATTTCAGAAATTTGCTTACAAATTCTGTTCTGCGCACAACCCAAAAACCTTGCTTTTATGTTTATCAAATGGTTATCGGAAACCACATCCAAACAGGACTTGCCGTATCCGCTTCCGTAAAAGCATACTTAGAAGGCAGAATTAAACGCCATGAATTAACTCGTATCGTAAAAGAAGATGACCGTGTAAAACAAATAAAAACAGTAGGTGCACAAACAGGTCCAGCATTATTGATAAACAAATCAATCCCATCAATCAAAAAACTACTTAAAGATATAACAGCAACTGCACCGTTATTTAGCGTAGAAGATAATAACAAAGTAACACATAACCTTTGGATTATAGATAAAGACGAAGACATCGCCTTAATCAGAGATGAATTTGCCAAACAAAACGTAGCTTATATTGCAGACGGTCACCATCGTTCAGCCGCAGCCTCTCGTATTGCCAAAGAAACCAATACAGAAGATACTGCTCGTTTCTTAGCCGTAACATTTTTTGAAGATGAGATGAAGATTATGGACTACAACCGTGTAGTATTTGACTTAAACAATCATAGTAAAGAAGAATTTTTATCTCTGCTTCAAAAAGACTTTGCCCTAACCAAAACAGATACAAAAAAACCAACTCAAAAAGGCGATTTTACAATGTATTTGGATAAAGAGTGGTATAAGCTTACATATATTGGTACTCCATTGGGAACAGACCCTGTTTCTTTGCTTGATGTAAATATATTAAGCCAAAAAGTTTTGGATAACATTTTAGGTATTAAAGATTTAAGAAACTCCGAGCGTATAGACTTTATCGGCGGTATAAGAGGAGCAGAAGAAATAGAAAAAATAACCGACATACATTCCGGAGTTGGCTTTATGCTTTACCCTACTTCTGTATCAGAATTATTGGCAGTAGCCGATAATAATATGCTAATGCCTCCAAAATCCACTTGGTTTGAGCCAAAACTTGCTGATGGAATTATCTCCAAAGCAACCATTGAAACCTTTGAAATAAAAAAAAGCGCTTAAATATAAATTAGAGGAAAAAATGCAAAAACAATATATAACTTGGGACGATATAAAACGTTCAAGTGATGAGATTGCCGAAAAAATCAAATCACATTGTCAAGACCTAGAACAAGCAACACTGATTGCAGTATCAAGAGGAGGATTGATTCCGACACAACTTATCTCTTACAAACTCAACATTAGAGATATTCGTGTTATGAAACTAATATCTTATGATGAAGAAAACATCAGAAGAGATACCAAAGACCTCTCAACAGACCGCCTTTTTGATGGCAAAACAGTCTATATCATTGATGACCTTGCCGATAGTGGAGAAACAATCAAATACCTAAAAGAGCAATATCCAACATCAACTATTTGCTCTTTATACACCAAAGATTGTTGTAAATATCAACCAGACATGACATCATCTCAAATACTGTCTAAAGATAATTGGATAGTATTCCCTTGGGACGAATAAAAAAAAAGAGGATTATTCCTCTTTTTTTTAACTCTACAAGCAAAAATTCATCTTGAAATTAAATAAAAAACACTTATACTGAACAAAGCTTTAATAAAGCTATGATACGAAAAGCCGTATGGAATAGGTATATTGGACCCGGGGGCGGTACCCGGCACCTCCACCAAATTTTTTAAGGGGGTGAAATAGGTTTGACAGTGTATAGTAAAGATACTTGTGCTGTATTCGGCAGGATACCACCGTTATCGGTTCAAATTAAATAAACGCAAATGATAATTTTGCACCAGTTGCAGTAGCTGCTTAATTGTTAATGCAACAAATTAAAATCCTTTAGGCATTGGTTTGCTTAAAGTGGGGTCTGAGCCACCTAGCAACAGAACGGCTCATACAGATATCCGAAAGAATAACGAGGACAAAAATTAAGATGAGTAATATTGTAAGCGAAATAAATTACGACAAACTAATAGAAAAATCCTTAAAAAACGTTGTTGTAGAAGCTTTAAAAATAGCAGAGCAACAAGGTTTACCCGGAGAAAACCATTTTTACATCACTTTCAAGACTAATCATCCCCAAACAATTATTCCAAAAGAATTAAGTATTCAGTATCCTGAAAGTATGACAATAGTCTTGCAACATCAATACTCAAACCTCATAGTTTCTTACGATTCTTTTTCTGTAGAACTTAGTTTTGGCGGTCGTATGCAACCACTTATAATTCCATACGATGCAATCACCTACTTTGCAGATCCTTATGCCAAATTCGGCTTGAGTTTCTCTTTCTTTGAAAATGGAGATGTTCACTCTTTAGATGACTTAGAAGCAGAGAAAAAGGTATCAGGTGAAACAGCACAAATAATTTCTTTTGACAGTTTTAGGAAAAAATAAATTTTGAAAAAAATTTCCATAGTCATTGCAAACCAACACCAAACGAGCATCACTTTAGAAAAAGAATTTTATGATGCCCTCGTTTTAATTGCTAAAGAAAAAGAACTGACAATCAACAACTTAATAACCGAAATTGATTCTTCACGAGAAATAACAAACCTTTCTTCCGCCATAAGAGTATATATCTTAAAATACTATCAAAACCTATTACCCTAAAAAATCATATAAAAAAACGATGCCACATAGCACCGTTTTTTTTAAACTTGTTTAGAGTGTAAAACTCTTTTATTTACCGCATCCGCAACCACTGTTTTCTTTAACAACCGGAGCTTCTGCCGTATTATCACTTTCTTCTTCCTCTTCTTCCTCAATAACTTCTTCTATATCAAAAATATCAGCGTCAACAGAATCTATTACTTCTTCAACTTGAGGCTCTGCCACTACTTCCGCAACAGGTTCTACAACGTCTTCAACTTGAGGTTCTGCCACTACTTCTGCAACAGGTTCTACAACTTCTTCAACTTGAGGTTCTGCCACTACCTCTGCAACAGGTTCTACAACTTCTTCAACTTGAGGTTCTGCCACTACCTCCGCAACAGGTTCAGCAATTTCTTCAACTTGAGGTTCTGCCACCACTTCTGCAACAGGTTCTACAACTTCTTCAACTTGAGGTTCTGCCACTACCTCTGCAACAGGTTCTGCAACTTCTTCAACTTGAGGCTCTGCCAC
>JAFYWO010000056.1 GCA_017557925.1 Alphaproteobacteria bacterium
GATACCATAGATAGAGGTCAAAGCAATCTCTAATTTCTTGGCAGAGGGAATATTTACACCAGCTATACGAGCCAAATTAACTCTCCATTATTTTAAACAATTAAACCATTCAAAAAGTTGATCACCACTCTTCAAAATTAATGCGGATTATAAAACATAAATTATTAGAGTCAACAATTCTTTTAAAAAAAATTAAACTTTTTACACATTTTTTTCTTTAATTTATTTTTAAATTCATTTTTTTAACTGGACAACACAAAAAAAAACGCCCCTGTTTCAAGAGGCGTTTTCTAAAAAGATTAAGACTTAACGTTTGTTTTTAACAATACGGGCTTTCTTAATAAGTCCTTCATATTGATATGCAAACAAATGAGATTGAACTTGAGAAATAAAGTCCATTGTAACTTGTACCACGATAAGAAGTGTTGTTCCACCTAAAACAAAAGGAACGGACAATTTTGCAATCAACAACTCAGGCAAGATACACAAAGCAGCCAAATACAAAGCACCCAACACAGTCAAACGTGTAACTACATAATCCAAATATTCAGCAGTATTTTTACCTGGTCTGATACCGGCAATAAAACCACCGTGCTTTTTCAAATTTTCAGCAGTTTCTTCAGGATTAACAACAACCGCTGTATAGAAAAACGCAAAGAATACAATCAAAAATGTATACAAACACAAATACAAAGGCTGACCATGACCTAAATAACGACTTAATGTTTGTACCCATTCAGGACCATTTTCTGACCAAATATTTGCAACTGTAATAGGCAACAATAACAAAGCACTTGCAAAAATCGGTGGAATAACACCGGTAGGATTAACCTTTAATGGCATGTGAGAACTGCCTGCAGAATTTCTGCTTTGTCCTTGTCCCTTTGGATATTGAATCAAGATTTTTCTTTGAGCCATTTCAACTTTTAAGATAATGGCAACCAATAAAATACTCATTACAAACAATCCCAAAATAACAAAAGGAGACAAACTGCCCACTCTACCCAACTCCAAAGTTTGAGCTATTGCCGGGAAAATATTTGCAATAATACCAACTGTAATAATCAAAGAAGAACCGTTACCTACACCTCTTGATGTAATTTGGTCACCTAACCAAACAATAAACATTGTTCCGCCTACAAGTGAAATAATTGTAGATACGATAAATGGCAAAGGCGCAATAACAACGGCACTGCTACCATCTCCGTTAGACAAGCTCATCAAACCAATTGCAATACCATAACCTTGAACAATAGTAATCAACACTGTAAGCATTTTGGTATAATGAGTCATCTTACGATGTCCTGCCTCACCTTCTTTTTTCAACTGAGCCAAAGGCGGGAAAATTACTTGACCTAATTGTATGATAATAGATGCTGAAATATAAGGCATAATATTGAGGGCAAAAATAGTCATACGCTCAAGCGCACCACCCGAAAACATATTAAACATACCCAAAATTCCACCTGAGTGTCTTGCAAAAATTTCTGCCATAACTCTAGAATCAATACCAGGTAGAGGAATAAATGTTCCCATACGAAAAACAATCAATGCCAATACCGTAAACCACAAACGTTTTTTCAATTCTGTAGCTTTACTAAAAACAGAAGAGTCCATATTTGCGGCCATTTTTTCTGCTAATGATACCATTTTTATTTCCTTGTAAATTTTATTACTCTTAATTTAACCTGAGAGAAAAAACTCCCAAATTTTGAAACACTCTAATACATAAAATTTAATTTTACCTTTAAAAAGTGCACTTTTCCACTATCTTTTAAAAATATCATTAAAAAATCTTTATTTTTTCTAGACATTGCAAAGTTTTTATGCTACCATTGCAAGCGAAAGGTATAACAAATGGCAAAGAAAAAAAGAATCATAAACACAGGAATAATTACCGGCGCATTGTTTTTTTTGGGAAATCATTCTCCCAACACCCTTCCGCACGAATTTTCCGACATAACAAATACAAAAAAAACTCCGACAGAAAAGGTTGAAAATCCTTCCGAGCCTAATATTGAAAAAAAAGCCCAAACACCTAATGCTTCTAAAATTATACCAACAACAAACACTAAACAACCGGCAAGCGTTAAAAGAAGAGCTCCGGTTAGAGTTTACCATCGTTTTGAAGAAATACCTGAAATATCAGATGCAGAAGCACTTTTTTATAACAGAAAAGAATATACCTATATAGTCAACGCAGATGTTTACCAAAAAAACGGCAATATAGAACTCAAACGTGTCCTTAAATCAGAATTAACCAAAGCTAATGCTTTAAGTTTAATATATCGTAGCGAATGTGAAACATATAACCCCAAACCTAATGAAGACCAAATATCTCGTTATATTGTAGACTTAAAAATACTAAATCCGACAGGTAACTATAAAGGTCCGTCCCAAATGGATGATATGGCTATTGTAAATTTTATAAAATTTTTA
>JAFYWO010000057.1 GCA_017557925.1 Alphaproteobacteria bacterium
TCTTTTATTTTTTTAGCAATTTCTTCATAAGACTTTGTATGAGGACTATCGGGACATGCTATAACCATAGGTGTTCCCATATCTGAATTTAAGCGAATATCATAATGCAACGGAATCGCACCTAAAAATTCAACATTATATTTTAATGCTGTTTCTTTCCCGCCGTCGTGACCGAAAATATCTGCTCTCGCACCACATTTTTCACAAATATAATAGCTCATATTTTCAACCATACCTATTATTGGAACGCCTATTTTATTAAACAGATTTATCCCTTTAACCGCATCAATCAATGCAATATCTTGCGGGGTTGAAACAATTACAGCTCCACTAAAATCTATTTTTTGTGACATCGTAATTTGTATATCACCTGTTCCGGGTGGCATATCTATTACCATTACATCAACATCACCCCAATTTGTTTCTGTCAAAAGTTGGTTTATTGCTCCACAGGCTTTTGCTCCTCTCCAAATTAAAGCTGTATCTCCCTTAATCAAACTACCTATAGACATAGACGCAATGCCACATTCCATAAACGGTTCAAATGTTTTTCCATCATAAGAAATTACCGGATTATTTTTATACCCTAACATTGTAGGAATCGACGGGCCGTAAATATCAGCATCAAACAAGGCAACTTTTAACCCAAGATTTGATAATGCAAGTGCTATATTTACTGATGTGGTTGACTTACCGACACCTCCTTTTGCCGAAGATACGGCTACTATATGTTTAACACCTCTTATATTCCATTTGTCTTCATTCTTTTCAGGCTCTTTTTTATTTACTACAAAAGCAACCGTTACTTTTATATTCTCACCTTTTTCCGTAATTATCTTTTTAAGCTGTGCTTCTTTTTCTTTATCTTCGTTACTGCTTATACTTATAATAACCCTGTTATTTATTATCTTCACAGAAGCTACCTGATTTTCATTAAAGTATTGTAGCACTATTTTTTTTATACCACTTACATCTAACATCTTTCTTTTCCCTTGTGTGGATATTATTTATTCTATATTGTTTTTATACAAGCTTTGTATTATTTTTCTACAATAAATGTAAAAATTTATAGATTTTTTATTTTGTATACTTTGAGGTTTTATTTATGACAAAGAAAATAAATGTATTTAATGTTAATCCTTGGGATACTTCTGATGAAAAAATATCAAAAGCCAAGGTTGTGGATTTCACGACAAAAATTGCTAAAATGCAAAATTCTAAAGATGACTTTAACGGATTTTATAAAATAATTTTAGGAATATTAGCCTTTTTATGGCTTGCTTCCGGATTTTATCAAGTCCAACCAAGTGAAGAAGGTGTTGTTTTAAGACTAGGAAAATATATAGAAACAACCAAAGCAGGACTTCATTATCATTTGCCATATCCTTTTGAAGAAGTATATATTGTAGATGTTTCCAAAGAAAGAAGCATAAACTTAGGCGTTAACGAATCCAGTTACGGTAATCGCAGTAACGTTAACGAATTAACAGAAAGCCATATGCTGACAGGAGATGAAAATATTGTAGATATAAATCTTACTGTTGTATGGAATATTAAAGATGCAAAAGACTTTTTGTTTAAAACAAGAACACCGGAATCCACTGTTAGAGTTGCGGCACAGTCTGTTTTGCGTGAAATTATAGGTCAATCCAAAATGGAAGATATAATTACAGGCGACCGTGACAAAATTGAGAATGACACAAAAGAAGAATTACAAAAATTATTAAATGATTTTGAAACAGGTGTTAATATTGTTCGTGTAAAACTTCAAAAAGCAGACCCGCCAAGACAAGTTGTAGATGCATTCAACGAAGTTCAAAGAGCTAAAACAGATGCCGAAAGATTTAAGAATGAAGCAGAAGCCTATGCTAATGAAATATTACCAAAAGCACAAGGTGAAGCAATCAAAAGAAAACAGGAAGCAGAAGCTTACAAAGTTGCTGCAATCAGTAAAGCAGAAGGTGAGGCTAAAAGATTTAGTTCTGTTTATAATGCATACAAAAATGGTAAACTAGTTACATCTAAAAGATTGTATATTGAAACTATTGAAGATGTTCTAAAGAAAACTAAAAATGTAATTATGGAACCAGGACAAAAAAGCTCAAATATGATGCCTATAGTCCCATTAAAATAATATACCGGAGAATAACGATATGAAAAAAAATTTACATTTAATTTTAATTGGAGCATTTGTCCTATTGATTATTTTGTTCCAGTCTCTTTATGTGGTTATGCAACCGGAACAAGCCATTGTTCTCCAATTTGGTGATCCGGTAAGATTAGTGCAAGAACCAGGATTAAAATTCAAAATACCTTTTATTCAAAATGTTGTATTTTATGACAAGAGATTACTCAACCTTGAACCTCCTGCTCAAGAAGTAGTTTTAAAAGATAAAAAACGCTTAGATGTTGATACTTTTTCAAGATACAGAATAACGGAACCATTAACTTTTTACAAAACGGTAAGAACTGAGTATCAAGCTCAAAACAGACTACAAGAAATTGTAAATTCTTCCGCAAGAAATGTTTTGGCAACCGTTACTCTGTTAGAGTTGTTATCAGGAAAAAGAACTGAAATAATGAAACGTATCAGTGAAGCAGTAAAACAAGATGCAGCTCAAATCGGCGTTGAAGTTGCAGATGTCAGAATAAGAAGAGCTGACCTTCCTGTTCAGGTATCACAGGCAATCAATGACCGAATGAAAACAGAGCGCATAAGAGAGGCCAAAGGATACAGAGCTGACGGAGAGAAGAAAGCGCAAGAAATTAAGGCAACCGCAGATAAAGAAGCTACAATTACAGTTGCAAATGCCGAAAAAGAAGCTCAACAAATCAAAGGTGAAGGTGATAAAGCAGCTACAGAAATTTGGAACAAAGCAACAAGCATTGATCCAGAGTTTTATGCTTTTTACCGAACACTTGAGGCATACCGTAATTCTTTTAACTCGGAAACCTCTATTGTAATTGCTCCTGAAGGCGAATTCTTTAATTACTTTGGAAAATCTTTAAAATAAGAGTCTAATATGAGAAAAATTCCTATAATTATTTGTTTATTACTAATCTCAACAAACGCAATAGCTCTATCTTCTTATGCATATTTGGTTGAGGGACTTATGCCTTCTGTTGTAAATATCTCTACATTAAGAGAAACTCTTGATGAAGATGAAGATATTGATAATGTGATGCTTAACCCCGAACTCGACGGCAGAGAAGCTTTGGGTTCAGGTTTTTTTGTAAGAGATGACGGACACATACTAACAAACAACCACGTCATCAGTGGAGCGCAAAAGATTACCGTAATAACAAATGACAATACAGAGTATGAGGCAAAGATTATCGGTATTGATAAAGCAAGCGATTTAGCAGTATTAAAGATATCACCTAAAGACAAAGAGAGTTTTTCTCCTGCCAAATTTGGTAATGCTGACGACATACGAATCGGCGACATAGTTCTTACATTCGGAAACCCGTATGGTTTAGGCGTCAGTGTTTCACAGGGTATTATTTCTGCAAAATCCAGAAATATAGGGATAGGCGAACAACAATATATCCAAACTGATGCTGCTATAAACCAAGGAAATTCCGGTGGTCCCTTATTTAATATTGATGGAGAAGTTATAGGAATTAATTCTGCAATTTTTACCGCAAAAGGTGCTTCAGGAATAGGTTTTTCTTTACCGTCTAATGTTGCAAATTGGGTTCTAAATCAACTTATTACTAACGGAAAAGTAAAAAGAGGTTGGCTGGGAATGACTATATCTAACGGTATTGACAGATATACCGGAAAGGGAGGATTTGTTATCACCGAAATAAATGAAGAATCCAACGCTTACAAAGAAGGATTGAGAGTTGGCGATATTATTATTTCCTACAACGATAAACCTGCCGGAGAACTAAATGATTTTTATCACTTCACAGAAACCATGGATGTTGGACAAGCACTACGCCTAAAACTTTTAAGTTACGGAGAAGAAATCAGAACAGTTATAAGAATCCAAGAAATGCCTTCTGAAGACCTAAGAAAAGTTACCAATAAAGCACTTCAAGAAGCAAACCTTCGCTCTTTAACTAACGAAGATGCAGGCGCTTATTATATTTCAGAACTGGGAATAACCGTAAAAGAAGCAAACCCGAAAGGTTTAATGATATTAAAAATGGATAAGCGATCCGTATTAAGAGGAAAAGGTATCAGTAAAGGTGATATTATTTTAGAGGCAGACAGAGGAGATATTTATAGTGTAGATAATCTGTTGGAAAATATACGCATAGCAATTATTGATGATTACAGACCTCTGTCACTTCTAATACAAACTATAGATAATACTTTTTATGTAAGTGCTGAAATGGTAGCTGAAAATGACTAGGTTTGATTTTTACCATTTACAAAAAACACCTTTAGAACAAGTTTTACCTAAACTTATGGAAAAAGCTTATGCTACCAAAAAACGTATAAAGATTTTGGTTGGAGTTGAAGAAAGAGTTGAATTTATTAACTCTCTGCTGTGGACTTACAATGAAGAATCTTTTTTGCCTCACGCAAGCAAAAAAGACGGCTTTACTGAAGAACAACCTATCTTAATTTCTTCGGATATTGAAAACGAAAACAATGCTTCAATTATTGTCATTATAGATGGAGCATATCCAGAAATTTCTATATTGGAACAATATGAAAGAGTATTAAATATTTTTGATGGAAATGACGAAACAGCTCTCAATAAAGCAAGAAATTATTGGAAAGAAATAAAATCCTATGGTAAAGAGTTACACTATTGGCAACAAAATGATAGCGGTTCTTTTGAACAAAAAGCATAACAGACTATACCACCTAAAAATGCTTGCATTTATTTTAATTTGTGGTATAAATATGGCGTATTTTTTAACAAGGAGAGTGTGATAATGCAAAATTCTGCCACCCAAATATTAGACTATGATGATTTGAGAAATGCTGTTAAAACTATAGATAAAGAGATTGAAACATTAAATATATTAAAAAAAGGACTAGATGCAACTCTATCAAAGGCTCTTGATTTATTGCAAAATACTAAAGGCAGAATCATTATTACAGGCATGGGTAAATCTGGTCATATTGCTCGCAAAATGGCTGCAACTTTTTCTTCTACAGGAACAGTATCATTCTTCGTTCATCCTGCAGAAGCAAGTCACGGTGATTTAGGTATGATTTCCGATGATGATGTTGTCATTGCTATTTCTTATAGCGGTGAATCTAAAGAGTTATCAGATATATTGATGTATGCTAAAAGACATAACGTCCCTCTTATTGCAATAACAAGAAACCCAGAAAGTTCTTTAGGAAAAAACTCAACTTTAGTTCTTAAGCTTCCAGATAACGGCGAAGCTTGTCCTTTGGGTTTAGCACCTACATCTTCAACGACTGCGACTATTGTTTTGGGCGATGTATTAGCTATCAACTTAATGCATAGGAGAGGTTTTTCTGCCTCTGACTTCAGACAACGTCACCCTGGTGGTAAACTTGGTGCTATTTTGTGTAAAGTATCTGATATTATGCATAAAGGAGATGCAATTCCATTACTGAATGATAGTGCCATTATGCAAGAAGCTTTTTTGGTTATGAGCTCTAAAATGCTCGGTTGTGTTGGTATTGTAAATAACGATGGTGAACTTATCGGTATTATTACTGATGGAGACTTGAGACGTAAAATGTCTCCGAGCTTAATTACAGAAAAGGTTGTTAATGTTATGTCACACAATCCTAAAGTTATCAATCAAGATGCTTTGATTGTTGATGCGGTTAATATTATGAATAATACCGGTAGAGGTATTACCAATTTGTTTGTTACTGAAAATAAAAAACCTGTTGGTGTTATCCATATTCATGACTGCCTGAAAGCTGGAGTGGCTTAATTTTGTTTGAGACTCATAAAATTGATATTTTTTTTAGCGGGGATAAAAATCTTTTTGATAAAGATGAAGAAATTTTTATCTGCAATAGAACAAAGGTCGTTCGTTTTTTCAAATTATTTTTACCGTGCCTGACTGTTATGTTGCTTGGTATTGGTGTTGTTTTATTTAGTTTTGAAACAACACAATCAAATTTATCCGTAGCCAAAGAAGAGAAAATTTATTTTGAAAAATTCAAAATAAAAAATACTTTGTTTGAAATTACCGAAAAAGACAATAGACTTAGTATATTGAGAGCCTCTGTTGTTGAAGAAAAAGAAGTTGGAACAAAAACTTATGATTTAGAAAATCCTTATGCTAAAATCATAGACAGCAAAGATAAAGAAATAACATTAAAAGCTAAAAACGGTTCTTATAACAAAAACAAGGAAGAACTGTTTTTAGAAGGTGATGTTGTGTCTGTTTATGATAATAAAATGCAAATAGATACAAACAGCGCTACTTACAATTTTAAAACAGAAACAGGTTTCGGTAATGAAAAAATTATCGGAAAAGGAAAAAATGAGTCTTTTAGCTCAAACTCCTTTAATTTTGATAAAAAAAATAATATCCTAACTCTTAGAGGAAACGTTAATATAAACAGCAATAATTTGAGCTTAACAACCCCTAACAAAGCTACTTTATTTGTTAATGATAATAAACTTATTGCCACTAAAGCCTTAGCAAAACAAGATAAAAATACTTTGTATGGAGATAATCTTACAGTATTTTTCAAAGACACTAAAAACTTTGAAATACAAAAAGCAATAAGCGAAGGCAACACTGAAATACACTTCGGAAACAAAACGGCTTTTGCTGATAAAGGAGAGTATTTTGCCGACAAAAAAGTAGCTTACTTGTATAACAATGTAAAAATTAAAGACAGCAATGATTATAGTGCCACCGCCAAAAAAGGAATTTATGATTTATCTAAAAATGATTTTATATTAGAAAATGAGGTTCAAATTAAAAAAGAAACATACAACGCTTTTACAAACAAAGCTATATTCCATCAATCTATCGGCGAGCTCCATTTTTTAGGAAACATCAAGATTGTTAACGGCGAAAACAATGCCTTTACTGACAAAGCTATTTATTATCAAAATAAAGATGAATTTCATTTCTTTGGAAATGTTCGCATAAGACAAAAAGAAACTGTTGCAACAGCCAACAAAGGTATATATTATGTGAAGAAAAACATTGTTGAATTGGTTGACAATGTGGTTATCACAAGAAATGGCAATATTGTAAGAGGAGATAAGGCTATTTCAGATTTCAATACATCCAAAAGTAAGTTAATTGCACAGAAGGGAAGAAGAATATCTGGAAAACTTATTGAAAGTAAACTAAAAAAATAGGAATCTAGTGAATGGTGACGGGAGTAAAAAATATTGATAATTCTGTATTAGAGGTTTTTAATATAGGAAAACGATACAAGAATCGCAATGTATTAAGAAATGTTTCTCTTAATGTTAAAAGGGGAGAAGCAGTTGGACTTTTAGGCCCAAATGGCGCAGGTAAAACCACTTGCTTTTATTGTGTAACCGGTCTGATTACTCCTGATTATGGTGATGTTCATATTGACGGACAAGATATTACTTATATGCCCATGTATAAAAGAGCTCGTTTGGGAATCGGATATTTACCTCAAGAGGCTTCTATTTTCA